>JALWHQ010000345.1 GCA_026983525.1 Anaerolineae bacterium
CCCCGCGCGCCAGAAGCGCGCTTCGACGTGGAAATTCAGGCCGGCGTGGTGCGGGTGGTCTTCTTCACCCGCGATCAGCGGGACGCGGCCCTGACCGAATTGCAATCCCAGGGCATCAACGTCCGCAGTCTGGGTGACGAGTCCGAAACCGACCTGTTGGTCTTTCTCCCTGAGGACGAGGACGCGGCCCGTCAGGTGTTGTTGAAGGTCTCTCGCGTTCACGGGGTGCAGACCATCGTGCCGGTCATTTTGCCCGGCTTGAGCAACGATGTGGCCGCGCGCATCATCGAGGTAACGCCCGTGCGTGATGAGGGCACGTCCCGTCATTTCACGGGCAAGGGCGAGATTGTGGGGGTGGTGGACACTGGGCTGGATACGGGCAATCCCAACGATCTTCACCCGGACTTCCGGGGGCGGGTAAAGGGGATCGTGTCTTGGCCCGTTTCCCTCGGCTATGCCGTGGAGAACGCGGGCCACGATGATGGCCCTGCGGACACGGCAAACGGCCACGGTACCCATGTAAGTGGGAGCATCGTGGGCACGGGCGCGGCTTCTGCTGCGCGAGGACTGCCCCCGATTCGGGGGATGGCCCCGGACGCGCGCTTGTTCTTCCAGGCCGTCCAGCAGCAGACGGAGTTCATGGACGGCTCCCATGCGTACGCGCTCACGGGATTCCCCCCGGACATTCGCAAACTCCTGCAGCAGGCATATGATGCGGGCGCGCGCGTCTACAACATCAGCATCGCCTTCTCCCTGAACGGCAAGTACGACCTTGTGGCCTGGCAAATCGACCACTTTGTGTGGGAGCACCCGGACATGGTGGTTGTGGTCGCGGCCGGGAACGAGGGCCAGGATCGGGATCGCGATGGCCGGGTGGAGTTGGGGAGTATCACCAGTCCGGCCACGGCCAAGAACGTGATCAGTGTGGGCGCTTCGGAGAGCACGCGTCAGGACATCGGCCTGCGCATGACCTGGGGACAGGCGTGGCCGAGTAGTTTCCCCGCGCCCCCGCTGCGGGACGACTTTGTGGCCGATAACATGGATCACATTGCCGGGTTCAGCGGCCGTGGCCCCACGCGCGACGGCCGCATCAAGCCGGACGTGGTGGCCCCGGGCACGAATATCGTGTCCACTCGCTCGCGGGTGTTGCCCGTGTCCATGTTCGGGTGGGGGCCGCATCCCCAACTGCCCGACCTCTACATGGCCAACGGGGGCACGAGCATGGCCGCCCCCCTTGTGACAGGCGCGGCCGCGCTCCTGCGGGAATACTTGCGCAAGGTGAAGCGACGCCGCCCCAGCGCTGCCCTCATCAAAGCCCTGCTCATCCACAGCGCCAAGTACGTCCATTACGACCTGGATCCGGGACAGGGACCGTATGATTTTGTTCAGGGTTGGGGGCGCGTGCGCTTAGAC
Organism: Anaerolineae bacterium; assembly: GCA_026983525.1. GTDB lineage: Bacteria > Chloroflexota > Anaerolineae > JAADDB01 > JAADDB01 > S141-23. Next base: position 1,414 of record JALWHQ010000345.1, read on the forward strand.
TACATTATTCACCCGCCTTCGCCTTTAAAGGTGCACATGTATGAGCGCAGGCGGGGGCTGATGACCGGTGAGCACATCACCCGATGGGTTGACGTTCTCGACGGCAGTGAACCGCTGTCGGTGACGCTGGTCTGGACGGACGCGCCGGGTTCGCCTCGCCAGGTGGCCCAACTGGTCAACGACCTGGATCTGGTGGTGATCGCGCCGGACGGGCGCCGCTACCACGGCAACCAGTTTACCCCGCCACACGATCAGGTGTTCGACCGCACGAACAACGTAGAGCGGGTGATCATTCCCAATCCAACGCCGGGCCGCTATCTGATTCGCGTCTACGGGACGAACGTCTTGGTCGGCCCCCAGGGGTTTGCCCTGGTCTGGTCGGCCATTAGCAAATGATGGGTTCCTGCACGAAAGGGCGTGGCCTCTACCGTGTAGGCACCGCCGCTGCTCGTGCCCCCGTCCATGACGCATCAGAGAACCAGGTGGGCACGTCAAGATCTGTCGCAAGTGCCGAGAACGTTTGCCCTTCCGTTGCTCAGACCTTACAATGGACGACGGATCACAAACGATAGACGGTGGTTGGGAGGGGCACCCATGAGATTGGCGACGCTGAACATCGGCGGCAAGGCTCACCTGGGTTGGGTGACCGACCGTTGGATCATCGACATTCCCTCGCTGGCGGAGCGTATCTGGGGAGAACGGGAACAGGAGTACCGCACCATCCTCTCCCTTTCCCTGGACACCCTCTTGCGGGCCGATGGCATCGCGCCGTTGCGCGAGGCCATCAACGCGCTGGATAAGGCGGTGGGCGGACTGGATTACGCCCACGTGCGCTTCCCCGATCTGGCGTATGACCCTGAAACCGCGCCCTTGCTTCACCCCATCCTGGCGCCGTCCAAGATCATCGCCATCGGGCTGAACTACCGTGACCATTGTGAGGAGCAGGGCCTGGAACCGCCCGAGCACCCAACCGTGTTCGCCAAGTTCCCCTCCGCGCTCCTCCGCCCGCGCGGGGTCATCGAGTGGGAGACTTCCCTCACCAAGCAGGTGGACTACGAGGCCGAACTGGCCGTCATCATCGGTCGCGTGGCGCGCAAGGTGAAGGCATCCGAGGCGTACTACTATGTGTTCGGCTACACCGCGGCCAACGACGTCTCCGCCCGCGACCTCCAGTTCGGCGACAAGCAGTGGGTGCGGGGCAAGAGCCTGGACACCTTCTGCCCCCTGGGGCCGTGGGTCGTCACCCAGGACGAGATCGGCGATCCCATGAATCTGGGCATCCGCTGCCTGGTGAACGGCGAGGTGCGCCAGGAGAGCAACACGGGCAACATGATCTTCGACGTGCCCCATCTCATCGAGTTTCTCTCCCAGGCGTTCACCCTCTTGCCCGGCGACATTATCCTGACGGGCACGCCCGCGGGCGTGGGCATTTTCCGCGATCCGCCCCTGCTCCTGCAGGATGGGGACACGGTGACGGTGGAAATCGAGAAGATCGGCGCGCTGACGAACACGTGTCGGGAAGCGTAGGAAGGGCCGTGGTGCGTCGTCTAACCCTGCGCGCGGTGGCGGTATTCTGGTTGCCCCTGGCAGCTATGTGGGTGATGATGGGATTGCAACAGCCCGTCATGGCCGCCATCATCGCCCGCCTGCCCGAGCCCAAAGTGAGCCTGGCCGCGTTTGGCATCGCGTTCTCCCTGGCAATTCTTGTGGAGAGCCCCGTCATCATGCTCCTCACCGCGGCCACAGCGTTGGCTGGCCATCCTGTGGCATACCGCCGCTTGTTGCGGTTTACCCACGTGTTGGCCTGGGGGTTGGGATTTCTGCACCTGTTGGTAGCCCTGCCGCCCGTGTTTGCGTTCCTGGTGGGAGGGTTCATCGGCGCGCCTTCCGAAGTCATTGCCCCTGCTCAACTCGCGTTCCTCCTCATGCTCCCTTGGACGCCCGCCATTGCCTATCGTCGTTTGTGGGATGGACTCCTCATTCGTCACAATCATCCCAATCTGGTAAGCGTAGGAACAGGGTTGCGGCTCATTGTCATTTTTGGACTGGCGTTGGTGGGGCTGGTTTGGGGCAAGGTGAGTGGCGCGTATGTGGGAGCCGTCGCGCTGAGTGTGGGGGTCATCGTTTCTGCCTTTGCCAGTTATCTCTTCGCCCGATATGCGGTCTTCCCCGACCGTTTTGACCTTTCCCCCACAGACCCCTTGCCCGAACCTGCGCGATCGTGGCGCGCGCTGTGGAACTTTTACGTGCCCCTGGCGATGACGTCGGTTATTGCGTTGGCTGGACAACCCTTGCTCAACATGGGACTCAGCCGCGCGGCCGCGCCTTTGAGTTCTTTGGCTATCTGGCCCGTGCTCATGGGGCTGACGTTCCTCATTCGCAGTATGTGCATCGCCTATCAGGAGGTGGCCATTGCCCTTCTAAAGGATGAGCAGAGTTACGGGGTCCTGCAGCGGTTTACCCTGCTTCTCATGGCAGGAACGACGGCCCTTTTCGTGCTCGTTGTGTTCACGCCATTGGCGGACGTGTGGTTCCGACGCATTTCAGGGCTTTCCCCCGACCTGGCCCACATGGCCCGATTACCCGCCATGTTACTGGCTCCCGCGCCCGCGCTGACGGCCTGGCAATCGTGGCAGCGCAGTCGCCTTGTCTTGCAAAATCGTACCACTATTATTAGCCAGGCCGTAGGTGTAAATGTCATAGTGCTCATCCTGGTGATGTTGTTGGGTGTTACGCTCACGACCTGGCCAGGTGCGGTCGTTGCGGCGACAGCCTACACCGCGGCTTTGGCATTTGAGGATCTCTACCTCGCACTCCGCCTCGCTTCGCCGCTATCCACCACACAGCCCGCCTGATTCTCCCCCCGCTCTGACTCACGCTATAATTTGGAGGAGGATTGCACTGCCTGGACGTGCTCTCCTTTCCATCCCTTCTTGGCTCGATGTTCAATCTGCAACCTGAAAATTTGAAACCTGCAACCACAGAGGGAGGCGCCCATGCATTTCTGGTTCAACGACGAACACGAGATGTTGCGCAACGTGGTGCGCGAATTCTCCGAGAAGGAAATTCGCCCCAAGATTCGCGAGTTGGACGAGAAGGAAGAGTTCGATCGCGAGATCCTCGACAAGATGGCCGAGATGGGCTTCCTCGGCGTGTGCATCCCCGCCCGCTATGGAGGCGCGGGCATGGACTACATCGCCCTGGGCATTGTGTCCGAGATGCTCGAGTGGGGGGATACCGCGTTTCGGGAGACCATCTCCGTCCACGTGGCGCTGAACAGCCTGGCTATTTTGCAGTGGGGCACGGAGGAGCAGAAGCAGCGTTGGTTGGTGCCCCAGGCGCGCGGGGAGAAGATCGCCTGCTTCGGCCTGACCGAACCCGACGCGGGGTCGGATGTGCGCAACATGCGCTCGCGCGCGGTGCGCAAAGGGGACGTCTACATCCTCAACGGGGAGAAGATGTGGATCACCCTGGCCGACGTGGCCGACCACTTCCTCGTCTTTGCTAAGACCGATCCCGAGGCAGGGCATCGTGGCATCTCCGCCTTCCTGCTGGAGCGGGGCATGAAGGGGTTGAAGACGGGCACGATTCACGGCAAGATGGGCGCGCGCGCGTCCAACACGGGCTTCATCGTCATGGAGGACGTGGAAGTGCCCGTGGAGAATCGGCTGGGCGAGGAGGGCGAGGGCTTCAAGATTGCCATGAGCGCGCTGGACAACGGGCGATACACGGTGGCCGCGGGCGCGACGGGCGTCATTCGCGCCTGCCTGGAGGAAAGCATCGCCTACGCCAAACAGCGTGTCGCGTTCGGCCGCCCCATCGCCGAGTACCAACTCGTCCAGCAAATGATCGCCAACATGCAACAGCGGCTGGACATCGCTACCCTGCTCACTTATCGCGCGGGCTGGATGAAGAACCAGGGCCTTCGCAACACGCGCGAGACCTCTCTCGCCAAGTGGTACGCGACCGAGGCCGCGTTTGCCTCGGCCAACGAAGCCATCCAGATCCACGGCGCGTACGGCTACTCCAACGAGTACAACGTGGAACGCTACCTGCGCAACGCCAAGGGCGCGGTCATCTACGAGGGCACATCCCAGATTCACACCCTGCTCCAGGCCCAATACGCGCTCGGCTACCGCGTCGACAAGCCCCTGAGGTGCGAATTGCCGCCCTACGATGCCGAAGAGTGGAGTCGGGAGGCATAACGGAGGCTGAACAGGGAGACAACGTCTGTGGGATAGATAGAGGAGTGTCGGGTATCGGGGATCAGGTATTGGGTATCAGTTATCGGGTATCAAATATCTGATCTCCAATACCCAATACCCGATATCCAATACCTAATACCCAATATCCCGTCGAGGAGGTGCGCCTTGAAATACATCGTATGCCTGAAACAGACGCCTGATACCGCCGAATTGCCCAAGATCACGCCTGAGCAGGCCCTGAAGGGCAACGAGGGGGTCACGAAGGTGATGAACCCCTGGGACGAGTACGCGGTGGAAGAGGGCATTCGGCTGAAGGAACGGTTCGGTGGTGAGACGGTCGCCATGAGCGTGGGCCCCGACGAAGTCGACGAGGCCCTGAAGTCCGCCATTGCCATGGGCTGCGACCGCGCGGTGCGCCTGTGGGATGAGGCCTTCGCGGACAGCGACTACTGGAGCATGGCCCTCATCCTGGCCAAGGGCATCGAGAAGGACGGGGGCGCGGACATCGTGCTCACGGGCAAGATGTCCGTGGACGGCAACGCGGGCGCGGTGGCCCACGGCATCGCCTGCAAGTTGGGCGTCTCCCTGCTCACCCAGGTCGCCAAAATCGTCGAGGTGGGCGACGGCAAGATCACGGTCGAGCGCCTGCTGGACGAGGGCCGCGAGACGGTCACCGCCCCCTTGCCCGCGGTCATCTCCGTGGTCAAGGAAATCAACGAGCCGCGCTACCCCACCTTTATCCGTATCCGCAAAGCCTCGCGCGCCCAGATACCCGTCTTCAGCGCGGCCGACCTGGGCATCGACCCCGCGCAGGTGGGCGCGGCCGCAGCGCGCGTCACCTGGACCAACCTGGTCAAGCCCGAGCCCAAGAAGCGCGAAGTCGTGATCATCGAGGGCGACACGCCCGAAGAGAAAGCGCGCAAGTTGCTGGAGTACCTGATAGATGTGGAGAAGGTGTTGTAGAACGTAATGCGTAATGCGTGATCCGTAACACAAATCACGCATCACGCATTACGCATCACGCATCACGTATCACGCATCACGTATCACCCAGTAGGGAGGCAACGACCATGACCATACTCGTCTGGATAGATCATCACCGTGGCACTGTGCAGCCTGCTTCGTGGGAAGCAGTGGGCAAGGCGCGCGCCCTGGCTGGCGACGACAAGGTGGTCGCCGTTGTCATGGGCCAGGGGGTGGACGATGTGGCGCAGCAGGCCATCCACTACGGCGCGGACGCCACGTACCTGTACGATGACGCGGTGTACGCGGAGTTTCGCTACGAGCCGTACACCGCGGCCATGAAGGACGCGGTGAGCGAGAACGACCCCGCGCTGGTGCTCTTCCCCGCCACCACGCGCGGCCGCGACTTCAGCGCCTTCTTCGCCTGCAGCGCAGACCTGGGCCTGGCCCCCGACGCGCAGGACGTGCGCTTCGAGGACGGCAAAGTCGTCGCGAAGCGGCCCGTCTACTCGGGCAACATGATCGCCACCGTGGAAGTCAAGACCACACCCGCGGTCGTGTCCTTGCGCCCGCGCACCCAACCCATGCCCGAGGCGGATGCGTCCCGCGCGGGCGAAGTGGTGCGCAAAGGCGCGCTGATGAGCGAGGACGAAATTCCCACCAAGGTGGAGAAGTTCGAGGAGAAGGAGCAGGGTGAGGTCAGCCTGACCGACGCGCGCATCATCGTCTCGGGTGGCCGCGGAGTCAAGGGCCCCGAGGGCTTCGAGCCCATTCGCGAACTGGCGAAGGTGCTGGGTGCAGCCGTTGGCGCCTCCCGCGCCGCGGTGGACGCGGGCTGGATCTCCTACGACCACCAGGTGGGGCAGACGGGCAAGACCGTGCGCCCCGACGTGTACATCGCCTGCGGCATCTCGGGTGCCATCCAGCACCAGGCCGGTATGCGCGAGTCGAAGATCATCGTCGCCATCAACAAGGACCCCGAGGCGCCCATCTTCCAGATCGCCAACTACGGCATCGTGGACGACCTCTTCAAGATTGTGCCCGCGCTGACAGAAGAGGCGAAGAAACGGTTGGGGAAATAATCGTGTAGGGGCGACCCGACGGGTCGCCCCTACATGAGCGAACGAGAATTATGCAAACCCTTCTCGTTGCCACCCACAACAAGGGAAAACTGCGCGAGTACAAGGAACTCCTGCGCGATCTGCCCGTCCGCCTCGTGTACCTGGACGAGGTCGGGATACACGAGGACGTGCCCGAGACGGGCAGCACGTTCGAGGAGAACGCGGTGCAAAAGGCGACCGCGTACGCGCGCTTGAGCGGCCTCGTCACCCTGGCCGACGATTCGGGGTTGGAGGTGGACGCGCTGGGCGGACGGCCTGGCGTCCACTCCGCGCGCTACGCGGGCCCCAACGCCGGCGACGACGACCGCATCCGCAAACTCCTCGCCGAGTTGGAAGGGGTGCCCCCCGAACAGCGCACGGCCCGCTTCCGCTGTGTTATTGCCGTAGCGTCCCCTGAGGGAGATGTCATCACCGCGCAGGGGACGGTGGAGGGCGTAATCGCGGACGCGCCGCGCGGTCACCACGGGTTCGGCTATGACCCCATCTTCTACCTGCCCGACCGTGGCTGCACCATGGCCGAACTTCCCCCCGAGGAGAAGAACCGCATCAGCCATCGGGCGCGCGCGGCCGAGGCCATCAAACCCCGTCTGATGAAGTTCCTCTCCGCGCGTCAGGGGAGATAATCGCGCAGTTTGTGGCTGCGCTGCGGGTGGCGCAGTTTGCGCAGGGCCTTGGCCTCGATTTGCCGCACCCGCTCGCGCGTGACGCCGAGGATTTTCCCCACTTCTTCCAAGGTGTAGTAGCGGCCGTCCTTCAGGCCAAACCGCAATTCGAGCACCTCGCGCTCGCGATCCGTTAACGCTTTGAGGATATCGCGCATTTGCTCTTTGAGCATGGCCTTGCTGGCCTCGTCGCCCGGCGCGGGCAGGGACTCATCCTTCACAAAATCCAGCAGGCTGCTCTCCTCCTCGTCCCCGATGGGCGACTCGAGGGACATGGGCTCCTGAGCAATGCGCAGGATTCGCTGGATCTTCTGGGCCGCGCGGCGGAGTTTGCGTTCCAGGGCCGGGTCGAGTTTCTCCCCCGTGTTCAGGGCCCGCTCCACGATTTCCCGCTCTTCGGGTTCGAGATACCCCATTTCCAGGGCCAACTCCTCGGGGGTGGGCTCACGCCCCAACTCCTGGGTTAGGCGGCGTTGGGTGTAAATGAGGCGGTTGATGGTGTCCACCATGTGGACGGGAATGCGAATCGTGCGTGCCTGGTCGGCAATGGCCCGACTGATGGCCTGACGGATCCACCAGGTGGCATAGGTGCTGAACTTGTACCCTAAGGTCGGGTCGAATTTTTCCACCGCGCGCAGGAGGCCCAGGTTGCCTTCCTGGATGAGGTCGAGGAAGGACATGCCCCGCCCCAGGTACCGCTTGGCCACACTGACCACCAGTCGCAGGTTCGCCTTGGCCAGTTGCTTCTTGGCCTCCTCGCCGTCCGCGATGATGCGTTCCAGTTCCGCCCGGCGCTCGGGGTCGTCCACGCCCTTTTCCAGCTCTTCCTTGGCTTGCTTGGCCCGTTGGATGCGCGTGCCCAGTTCGATCTCCTGTTCCGCGGTCAGCAGGGGAACCTGGCCGATCTCGTACAGGTACATGCGCACCGGATCGTCAGCGAACCCTTCCTTCTCCCAATCCTCCAGAATCTTATCGACCGGCAGTTGCTGCTCTTCCTCGATCTCCGCTTCCAGGGCCCTATCCTGCTCGATGACAGGGACGCCTTCCTCCGCGGCTTTCGTGGGCACGGGCTCGGCCAGGATGATCTGGTCGTCCTCCGGGTTCACCACGACAAGACCGGCGTGCTCTTCCTTTAGCCGCTCCGCGGGAACGGGAATCTCGGTTCCGTTCGATTTGTGGTCTTTTTTCGCTCTGGATTGCGTTTGTTTCTTTCTGGGCATTGCTGTCCTACGGGTAGGCCCGTGCGCCGTTCGTCAGGGTGAAAGAACGGCGGGCAAAAGTCGGTGTAGTTCCCCTATTGCGCGCAGGTGATTTCCCAACTGAACGCCGTACGTCAACGTCAGGTTTTCGTCCCCTTGCGTCCGAGCCTCTTCCAGGAGAAAGCGAAGTTGAGACGCCATCTCCTGATGGCGACGCAAGCGGAAACGCAAGATGGATGCCACCACCTCCTGTCGGGCGACAGGTAACGGCATTTCGGGAAAGGCCTGCGCGTATTCGAGAAGTTCCTGAATGTAATCGTGCATATCCTGGGGAATGTCCTCCAGGATATCCTCGACACCTGTAAGGTTACCACCGATTAGGCGGGTGAGCAACACTTGAAGGATGAGACGGTGGCGCGCGTCCTGAAGTTCGTCTATGTGAAAATCGTCTTGTCCCAGGCGTTGCAGGGCATCCCCCAGATGGGTGAGAATCTCCGGCGTTTGCAAAAGGCGTGCCACGATGTGGCGCTCCAAATCTTCACCGGGAATGGCGCGCGTGGGAATGGCGACCCGTGTCTCGGGTTGGGAATGGCGTTTGCGGGTGGGGCGAAAGACATCCGCAGCGAGAGATCGTTCATCGACGCGCAGGGTGCGCGCCAGGCGTTGCACGTAGTGGTCGCGCACGGTGGCGTCCCCAATCTCCCGCAGAAGGGGGCCCATGATACGGATGGCCTCCCGCTTCCCTTCGAGCGTGCTCAGATCCAGGTCTTCCTGAATGCGTTTGAGGTAGAAATCGACAACGGGCAGGGCCTCGTCCACCAGCGTTTGCCAGCGTGCCGGATCTTCCCGAATCAAGTCGTCCGGATCCAGGCCCTCGGGCAGGCGCAAGATGCGCAGGTCAATTTCCAGGGTGGACTGAAACCGCAGCGCGCCTGTAGGCGTGATCATGGCTTCCACGTGGTCGGCCAGGGTTTCGCGCGCCACCTCCACCCCCCGCTCCACAGCCCGTAACCCGGCCGTATCGGGGTCGAGCGCGAAGATGATGTGGTGGGTGTGGCGGGCCAACATGCGCAACTGGGTGGGCGTGAGGGCGGTGCCCATGGACGCGACCACGTTGCGGAACCCGGCCTGGTGGGCGCTAAGGACGTCCATGTACCCCTCAACGATGACGGCTTTGTCCGCCTCGCGAATGGCCGTAATCGCTTGCGCGTATCCGTACAGAGTTCGGCCTTTGTCGAAGATAGGGGTTTGAGGGGAATTCAGGTACTTGGGCTCGCCCTGGCCGATGACCCGGCCGGCAAAAGCGATGACGCGTCCCTGCGCGTCGTGGATGGGGATTATGAGTCGATGGCGGAAGCGGTCGTAGGCGCGGCCATCCTCACGCACGATGATGAGCCCTGCCTGGGCCATTTCTTCCCGCTCGTACCCCAGCCCTTTGAGGTAGTTGAGCAACCCATCCCACGCGTCGAGCGCGTAGCCCAGTTGGAAGGCGGCAATGGTCTCCGCGCTGAGCCCGCGGGAGCGGACATAGGCACGCGCGTCCTCGCCCTCGGGACGACGCAGGAGGTTCTCCTGGTAGTAGGCGGTGGCCGCGGCGTGCATATCGCGCAGGCGTTTGCGCAACGCCGCGCCCTCACCTTCGTCGGCTTGCAGCGCGTCGAGGGAAATGCCCGCGCGCTGGGCCAGGATGCGGAGCGCGGTCTGGAAGTCCACGCCCTCCCGCTTCATGACAAAGGTGAAAATGTCCCCCCCGGTCTGGCACGCGCCGAAGCAGTGCCACCGTTGACTGTCGGGGAAGACGACGAAGGAAGGAGTCTTTTCCTGGTGGAATGGGCACAGGGCCTTGTAGTTCTTCCCGCTGCGCTTCAAGTCGATATACGAGCCGATGACATCCACAATGTCCAGCCGGGCCTTGATTTCATCGATCACGCTCATCGCTTTATTCCCTTATCCAACCAAACGCTCATCGTGCCCGTTCAGACCCCAAAGAGGCTGGGGCCTATGTTGTGCACAACCGCCCTTCCTCGACGACGATCCGGCCCTTTTTGACCACAGTGTGTACCAGGTTGACGCCGTAGCGATACATAAGGAAGCGGTAGTCCGGCACATCGAGAATGACCAGGTCCCCCTGTTTGCCCACCTCGATGGAGCCGACGAAGTCGCTCATGCCGATGGCGTAGGCCGCGTTGATGGTGGATGCGTTCAGGGCTTCCGCGGGAGTGAGGTTCATGTACCGGGTGGCGATGGCCATCATCATGGGCATGGACTCGCACCAGGAGGTGCCGGGGTTGATGTCCGTGGAAATGGCGAGGATGCCGCCCAGGTCGATGATCCGACGCCCGCGCGTGTAACCCGTTTCCGCCAGGCCAAAGGGCGTTCCGGGCAGGGCCACCGCGGCCGTGTTGGACTGGGCCAGAACGCGCAGGTGCTCGTCTGGTGTGCTGACCAGATGGTCCACGCTGGCTGCACCCATTTCCACCGCCAGGGGGACGGCACCGAGAGAGGGCTCGAACTCGTCCGCGTGAACTTTCAACTCCATGCCGTGGTGCCTGGCCGCTTCCAGAATGCGACGGGTCTGCTCCAGGTTGAACGCGCCCCGTTCGCAGAACACATCGCAATAGTGGGCTGCAGGGCGATAGCCACTGTAAATGATGTTCCCCTCCTCGTCGGTTTCCTCCACCCGGTATTGCAAGTTGGCCACCTGGGGGATCATGTGCTCGACGAGGAAATCCACATACGCGTCCACGTTATCCTGATACTCGGGTGGGATGGCGTGGGCCCCCAGGAACGTGGGGGCCAAATCGATGGGATGGGATTCGTCGAGCACGCGAATGGCGTCGAGCATCTTGAGTTCCGTGTCCTCGTCGAGCCCGTAGCCGCTCTTGGCTTCTGCGGTTGTGGTTCCGTGCAGGAGCATGGTATCCAGGCGTTCGCGCGTCTCCACGACCAGGGTATCCAGGTCCGCGGCGCGGGTGTCGCGCACGGTGCGCAAGATGCCGCCACCGGCCTGAAAGATCTCCAAATACGTCGCGCCCTTGACGCGCATTTCGAACTCGTGCACCCGGTGGCCCGCCCATACCACGTGCGTGTGGGGGTCGACCAGGCCGGGGATGACCGAGCGCCCGCGCGCGTCGATGACCCGCTTGGCTTCCTGAACCCGTTCCCGCACCTCCGCGGTGGGACCCACGGCGACAATTTCCCCCCGGCGGATGGCCACGGCACCATCGGGAATGATGCCCACGTCCTCCATGTCGCGGCCCCGCTTCGGCCCTCCCCCTGAAGCGCAGGTGACCAACTCGGTGGCGTGTTGAATGAGGAGATCGACGATCATGGGTCGGCTCCTTGGTCGGCGTTTATCCCTATCCCCTGGTTGGATTTTACCACGACCAGGTGGCCGCGTTCCAGGTGAGGGGAGTGTGGCGCCCCGGCTCGACGCCCTTGAGGCCCTGGCGCCAGGCGGTGATTTGGGGGTAGAGGTACAGAGGGAGGACGGGAAGATCGCGACCGAAGAGATCCTGGTGAACCAGGTAGTACGACGCCCGCTCCTGGGGGCGCAGGTAAAGGGTGGCCTGGTACACGGCCAGGGACGCTTTCGGGTTCGCCCAGCCGGCAAAGTTCCCCCCTTGCCACTCGTTCGCTTCCGAGGGAATCTGACTCTTGTACAGGGTCTCGTCTCCCGGTTCACACGCACGCCCGGCCTGGGCGGCGTACAGCGAACCGTTGGCACGACGACAGATGTCGTTACCCACCCAGAGGTACCGCCCGTTGACGTCCAACCCCGGCAGCCAGGCAAAAAGTGCCATGTCGAACCGACGCTGCCGGAGGAGGCCCGTGTTGCCGAACAGCGTCTCGGGTGGGTGTGTCTCCACCGTCACCTGGACTCCCACGTCCTGCAAGGCCTTGCTCACCGCGCGCGCCGTGTCCTCGTGCAGCGCATTGCCCGTGGGGATGACCAGGGTAACCTGGAAGGGCGTCCCGTCTTCAATGGCCCACTCGGTTCCGTCCCAAAAGGTGCCCTTGACTCCGTGCGCCTCGCGCACCCCATCGCCATCCTCATCCCTCCAGCCGACCTCGTCCAGCAGGGCGCGGGCGCGGGTGACATCGTGCGCGTTGGCCGCCAGGGGTGGCAGGGGTTGGTACGCCCAGTGGTCGGGGGGAAGCCAGGAAGTCATGGCCCGGCTCAAGTTATGGGTCACCCGACGAGCGATGGCCTCGCGATCAAGGGCCAGGGCGATGGCTTGACGGACGCGACTATCCGCGAAGAAGGGCGGGCGGTCTTCCCCGGGCCAGGTGTTGAAGTCCAGGTGCTCCCATGCGGGCCCGTTCACCACCTTCACCTGCACGATGCCCTGGCGTTCCCCCGTTTCCAGGAAGGGGTACGCATCCGGGCCGACAACCCCGGGGGCCAACACGTCGCAGCGTCCACTGAGCAAGGATACCAGCGCGTCCTGAGGGCGTGAGTAAAAGCGCACAATCACCGACGGGATACGGGGAGCCCCCTTCTTCCGTGTGGTGTACATGGGGTTCTGGG
>JALWHQ010000346.1 GCA_026983525.1 Anaerolineae bacterium
CACCGCCACCACCGCCACCGGAGAACCCACCACTTCCCCCTGCGCTGGCCGAAAGCGCGGACGACGCTTCCGCAAGCATGGTCCCTAATCCTACACTGAGAGAGGCTAACGTAGTCCCCATACTCCTGGATGCCGCTGCCAACCCACCTCCTCCGCCACTGCCATGCGTCCCCACGGCCGGGTGATACCACGACGGCCAGGTCATATCGCCTTCACCCGCGTCGATGGCCTCCTGCCAGGCGAGCAAGAAGGACTTCTCCACGCCAAAGGCAACGGCATAGGGCAGGTAACGCTCCAGGGTCTTCTGCGCCGGCAGGGTCTCGCTCAGGGTGCGCAGGTTCTTCAGGTAGCGCCGAAACGCGCGCCATCGCTCGGCCTCCTCCGCGCCCGCGGGTGTGCGCCGGGCCATGAAACGGGAGACTACTGCGATAACCACCGCGAGCAGGAAGAAAGCGCCGATGGGAAACAGGGTCAGGCGGTCGTCGACGTATAGCCGACTCACCCGCTCGGTGACCACGGGAATGAGAAGAGCGAAGGACAACACCCAGAACACCTTGGCACCGGTCATGTACATCTTGCGCCTGAGCGAAGGCCGATAAGGAAACAGACCTCGCTTGACCAGATCCTCCTCCATTGCCGCGCGGATCTTGGGCACATGCTTGTAGAAACGGTTCTTCAGGTCGCGCAGCCGTCGCGTCTGCGACCGCCCCATGACCCCACGCAGAATGCGCCGCTCGAAACGGGGCAACTTGTCAGGAAATCCCTGGACGAGGTGGAAGTAAATGTCCCTTTGAGGTTTGGGAGGAGGCAGGTAGCGGGCCAGACCACCGCGTTGAGTCGCAGGCCAATCGCGTTCCTCGATTTCCAGAATGCCCCGTTGGGCAAAGTCCAACAGGGTGGCCAGGATGTGCCGCGGCTTCATGTCCATGTCCACCAGCAAGCCCGCCAATCCCGGCGGCAGGTCGGAAGGTGGTTCGGTCAGGTATTCGATGCGCGCGACAGGGGTGTCCCGACCGGTGTGATACCAGAGCAGTAACAAGGTGAGCAGCCCCACCACGGCAATACCGATGCCCCCGAACACCAGCCCTAATTCGATGAGAGGCACCCAACGCGTGCGCCAGACTGTCAGGCGTTCGGCCCTTTTCGCGTCTTCGTCGGCTCTGGCTTGCCAGGGTGCGGGCGTGACAGGGACGACGCCGTGGGGCCACTGGACGCGCACCTCGAAGGGCACACGGGGAGGTATGGGCTCCTCCGCTTGGAAACGAATGGTGTGATCGTCGAGGAGAGAGATCTTCGCGGGCACAAAGTAGGCCTTGTACACTTGAATCGGCCCAGGTGCGGTGATCGTGACCGTAGAGAAGATCACAGAGGTCGAGCGATCCGGGAACACCGCCTTCCACCAGAGTTGGTCCCCAGCGGGGTACGCGCGCAGCCCCCCGTGGACACGATATGACAGGTGGAAGGTACGGAAGGTCCTCTCCAGAGGCTCAAAATACCAAGTAATGGCATACTGGCCATCTGTGCGCTCAACGGTGAAAGTCCGGGGCGCGTAGGTCTGGGCTTCCGAGTACTCACCGTTCTCATCCCAGACGCGGATGTTGCTGATGTACTCCAGCCGGTCCGTTGGGATATACCGGTACCCATAAGTGAACAGCCCCTTCACGAAATGCACGCGAAGAACTTCCTCCACCGTGAACGTGCCATCCTCATGCACGGTGATGTGGACATTGAGGGCGAACCACTGGAAGACCTTCTCCTCAGCCCAAACAAGAGTGAGAGCAATTAGCCAGAGGAAGAGAGAGGAAAGCATGAGGGCAAAGATACCGCACAGGCGTGGTTTACGCATGGAGCGAATCCTTTCCGCATATGGGGAGTTGCCCCTCTATCGACATAAGAGGCTGCCAGATTAACCAGCAACGCCTTCCTTTCTCATTATACCACAGGAATGACAAACGGCTATCGGCCGTGAACAAGAAAGAAGAATTAGGAAACGTGAGGCTAACGGTTATCCACAGATGTCTCGCCTATACCCTTAACCCTCTCTTAAATTTCACTTAGAAGTGAGATAACACTCTCGGATCCCACTTATGCTAAAGTGGGAATGCAACGAGAACTCAAAGAGTTGAAGGTGAGAGCACGGAATTGGGACATGCTGGTTCGTACTTTTCAATGCATGAACACGACATTCCACATTTGGCTGGATGCCCAGGAGCGAGGGGCGCGGCAGGCTTTGGATGAGGCAGAGCGCTTTGCCCATGACGTAGAGGCTACGCTCAGTCGTTTCCGGGCGGATAGTGCGCTCAGCCGGATCAATCATGCTCCTGGCCGTTGGCACTTGGCCCCTCCTATTTTGGTTGAGGTGCTTACCCAGGCCCTCGAGTGGGCTGAGCGGACGGATGGGGTGTTCGATCCTACGGTGTTATATGCCCTCCACGTCGCGGGGTATGACCGTACTTTCGAGCATGTGGGCGATGAGAAATCGAAAAAGCCCTCCCCGGTGCCCTTTCCCATACGGCTAAGTGGTGCATGGCGGGAAATACGAGTGAAGGATGATGCAGTATACATTCCAAAAGGAGTGGGCATCGACCTGGGAGGCATTGCCAAGGAATGGACGGTCGACCAGATGGCAGATTTACTATCCAACTGGGGGCCATGCCTTGTGGACGCAGGCGGGGATATACGAGCCATTGGCGCGCCCATGCTGTGGGGTACATGGCCTGTAGGGATAGCACACCCTTTGCGGGAGGATAAGGATGTGTCCAAATTCGGTCTCTCTGATGGCGCAATAGCCACATCCTCTCGCGCTCGCCGCCGTTGGACGATGGATGGGCGCGAGGCCCATCACCTCATCGATCCGATAACGGGTAGGCCCGCCCAGTCGTCCCTTTTGAGCGCTACGGTCATTGCCCCAACCACCGTAATGGCCGGTGTGCTCAGCAAAGTAGCCATGATCCGTGAGGAAGCAGCCCGAACCTTGCTCGTGGACTCTCCTGAATGTGGAGCCATCCTGATCCGAAGTGATGGGTATGTTGATGCAACACTGTTTCCTATGTTGGAGGTGATACATGCTTAGTTCCCAGTCGAGAATTTCAACGCCCCCCCCTGTAGTACAGTCCAAATGGCTTTCACATCAAATAGGATATATGGTAGGTGGTGGAATCATAGGACTTTTGCTGGCTTTCTTGGACAAGGCCATACTCAATGTGCCTGTTTTCATGGCAGGTGGAGAAAAAGCCCCATGGTACGCCATTCGCGCTGCAGGCATTCTGGCCTATACGTTGCTCTGGCTTTCCACCGTTTGGGGTCTGCTCTTATCGACACGCTGGTTTCCAAAGAGCAACGCCTTCCTAATTGCTATGCATGAATTCTTTAGTCTCCTTACACTTACGTTCACTTTCACACATGCAGTGACTTTGCATTTTGACTCGTATCTCTCCTTCACTTGGCTGGAAGTGTTTGTGCCATTCTTGAACACATCCTATCGCCCCCTTGCTCTTGCTTTGGGACAGGTTGGATTGTACATGTTGGTCATAATCATAGGGTCGTTTTACGTACGCCAAAAAATAGGCGTCAAACGGTGGCGAGTCCTCCACGGCCTTACCTTCCTCATATATGGACTCACTTTGGTGCACGCAGTCACAGCCGGCACAGACACAGTGTGGTTACCTGTGCAGGCTTTTTATCTGGCAACAAGCAGCATCGTACTGCTTCTTTCCTATGCACGCATATACACCATAAGAGCACACACCAGGAGGAAAGCCTGAGGGATATTCGAACACTCACACAAACCTGCATTCCACCATCACACGCAAAAGGAGGCGAGAAATGAGCAAGTCTTGGGCGCTGATTTTAGCGGGGACCTTAACAGCGTTGGTCATGACGGCTGCATTCGTTATGGGGGGCAGTTTTGCACGAAATGGAAACGCAAATGCAGAGGCTACAATACCCGCCGGCGGGGCGATTACACCGCTTGCTGCCAACAATCAAGCGGTGCCCGTAGCGGGCACCGGCCAGCAAAATATGTCCCAACAATTCAACGAGTTACAGGCGGCATATCAACGTCAATTGGAACAGGAAGCACAGCGAATTCGCGAGGCTTACCAAAAACAGTTGGAGATTCAATTGGACGCACTGCGCAAGGAGTATGAACGTCAATTACAGGAGCAAGTGAACTTAACTCGGCAACAATATGAACAACAACTCCAAGAACTAAGTGCTACCGCATCCTCCTCGGTGCAGGAGACACCCGGCGGACAAATGAGCCAAGATATGTATGCCCAACAACTGGAATTACTGCGGCAACAATATGAACAACAAATCCAAGCCTTGCAAGCAGCATGGGCCCAACGGGAACAAGCATACCAAGCCCAGTTAAATGAAGCCGTACGACGGTTACAGATAGCTAATGAACGCATCCAAACTTTGAGCCAACAGGCTCCGGCCACCTCATCCCAGGGAGTTCAAGCACGCTCACGATATGAGGCTGAGCACGAGCAGGACGATGATCACGATGAGCACAACGAATACAAGGAATACAAGGAGCACGAGGAGCACGAGGAGTATGAGGATGACTAAGATGAACCCACATACTCATAGACAGGCACGGGGGAGAAGGCGTTTCTTGACCTACCTCCTCCCTCTCCAAACACTGGTACTCGTCTTGATACTGGGGTTTTACGTGGGATTGTTTGGACTGCTCCCACGCGCGGACGCCTGGCGGAAGGAGCAAGCATCCAATATGGCAAAGAACGATGCGGGAGATACTACCAACACCGTTAGTCAGCGCATTCAAATGGCTTGGTTCACGCCTATGCCCTTGAAGGCGCCAAACCTGCCTCCGTTGGCTATCACTCCGGTGCCGTTGCCGCGGATGACGCCCCCTCCCCTCCGTGTCAATCCGGTCCGTACACAGTCTTTGGGGGCACCACAAGTGCAGGCAAGCCATGTCGAGCCTAACATCGGACAGGCTAAACCCATCCCCATCTCTTCCTTACCCCCTGTCCAAATTCAGCCGCTGCCGACCTTGGCCCCCTTGCCCCCTGTGGCTGCTCCGGTTATTCGCAGTCGGGGATCATAATGCGAAATATCGCTTTCTTTTGAGGTGTGGACGGGAGTTGTGCTATCTTAAAACAAACGGCTGGACTCTTGACTGCCTCGCGAGCACGGTGAAGGAAGAAGGAGGGTAGCACACCTCTTTTCCCTCCCCTCTTAAAGTCACGGCTGGCAGTCACTATCAAAAATCCAGTAGACGAAGGATATATCATAACATAAGGGCGCAAAACAGGAACGATTAGGATGCAAAATTTGATCTCGAAATGGAGACAATTCTGGGCCAATAGGGGGTTAGCCGTTCGATTTCTCATTGTCTACTTGACCCTGAGCCTTGTTACGGTCTCCTTACTCACATGGCGTTCTGGCACTCAATTGAGTAGAGCGTTGGAAGAGGAATACGAGCATGAACTGGAGACGGAGGCGTTCATCGTCGCTGCTGCGCTCAGTTCGGACGTCGAGGATATGCTCGAGGGGGAGCGCAAACCCATCGAGGTTCTCTCGCTCATGCGTCGCTTCGCGACCGATACGGAATCTCGTATCACGTTTATCTCCAGTGACACGCGCGTCGTTTTCAGCACGGATCCGGCTATCCCTCCGGGAGAGCCACAGCCGTTCCCCGAAGTGATGGCCGCGCTCCAACGCTCAGAACAACACGCAATCCGCACTGACCCGTACACAGGCGATGTGCGCCTTTTCGTGGCTGCCCCATTAATCGAAGAAGAGCATCTTATCGGCGTCGTTCGTATTTCAGTCCCTTGGGAGCGAGTAAGGGTACGTATCGTAGGCGAATGGACACGTCTCATTCTTACCGGACTTCTGCTCATTGCAGCAAATGTATTGGTGAGTTTGTGGCTGGCTTTCAGCATTGTACGGCCCTTGCGAGAACTTACTGCGGCAGCCCAAGACATCGCGTCAGGCAATCTGAGCCGGCGCATTCCGGTATCCTCGAAGGATGAAGTGGGGCAACTGGCCTGCGCGTTCAACGAAATGGCCGAACGTTTGCAAGAGATGATCGAGCGGCAACGTTTGTTCATCGCCAACGCATCTCACGAACTGCGGAGTCCCCTTACCAGCCTGAAATTGCGCACAGAGGCTCTGGTTGAGGACAAGAACATGACACTGGAGCGCAAGGAACGTTTTATTCGAGAACTGGACCGCGAAGTCGACCGCTTGCGCCGTCTTGCCGAACGGCTATTAGACCTGACACGCCTCCAGGTAAAGCCCAAGCCCCAAGACCCAACGCCTGTTTCCATTACCGAAGTGATCCAGGACGTCGTGGAAGCTCTGAAACCGCGGGCTGAACGCCAAGGGATTAACCTTGTGGTCAATGTGACAGATAAGATACCGCCTGTGTACGGCAGTCGCGAAGATCTGTTCGAAGTAGTCGTCAATCTACTGGACAATGCCATCAAATACACCCCCTCCGGTGGCACTGTACGCGTGGAAGCGCATGAGGAGGACGGCCAAGTCGTCATCCGGGTGTCCGACACGGGTGAAGGTATCCCAGAGGAATCCCTACACCATATTTTCGAGCCTTTCTATCGAGTGGACAAGGCACGCTCGCGCCGCATCGGAGGCAGCGGCTTGGGGTTAGCTATCGTCAAAGCGCTTACGGATGCCTATCATGGCACCATCGATGTGCAAAGTTCCCCGGGCATGGGGACAACGTTCACTGTAAAACTTCCCGCAAGGAGTGAAAGATGACGCCCGAACACCCCCACATCCTGGTCGTAGAGGATGATGAGCTAATCATTGAGCCGCTCGTCTATGGCCTTGAGCGCGAGGGATTCAGGGTAAGTGTGGCCATGGACGGTGATGTTGCTATTCGCGCCGCGCGTGCTCTAAGGCCCGACCTTATCCTGCTGGACGTGATGCTCCCTAAACGGAGTGGGTTCGAGGTAGTAAAGACATTGCGCGCCGAAGGCATTACCACCCCTATCATCATGCTCACGGCCCGGGGGCAAGAAATGGACAAAGTGATGGGATTGGAACTCGGTGCGGACGACTACGTGGTGAAACCGTTTAGCATGAGAGAAATTACCGCCCGCATACGGGCGGTGCTGCGGCGCCAGGCCATGGCAGCGCCATCTCAGAACGTCTCAGAAGTGATACAAATCGGTGACATCTCCCTCGATTTGCGGCGCCTGATCGCGCGTAAAGGCAACGACGTCATCAACTTATCGCCTCGGGAATTCGAACTGCTGCGTGTTCTCATGACCAATGCAGGCCGCACCCTGAGCCGTCATGAACTCCTTGACCGTGTATGGGGAAAAGAGTGGGTTGGGGATACCCGTACGCTCGACGTTCACATTCACTGGCTACGCGAGAAAATCGAAGACACCCCCAGTCGTCCTCGGTACATCATTACTGTACGGGGTGTGGGATATCGCTTTGCCGACGAAGAAGAGTTACAACAGACATAAGCGCCCTCTCGCGCCCTTACCTCAAAGAACACCAAAGGACTCGCTTCACAGGAACTGTCCCTCGTTTCGCGAAGTATCGACGTATGAAGATTCCAGATTCCCCCTTCACGAGTTGGCGCATCCGCCTATTCATGCTATCATGAAGATATCGATGCACGTTCTCCCACGTGCAGGGTGGTACATTAACAACAGAAGAGGAGTGACATTGTGGCAAGAAAGCGAAGCCGAAAACAACGACGACGCTGGTATTTGATGGATTTGCACCTGCACACCCCCGCGTCAGAGGATTGGCGCGACCCGGGGGTGACATTTCTGGATTGGCTGCGCGCGGCCGAAGCCAAAGGATTGGACATCGTTGCGATGACCGACCACAACACCGTAGCCGGATACGCGCGCTTTCAGCAAGAACTGGAGCATCTGACATGGCTGGAGGAGGCAGGGCGTATTACACAGGAAGAAAAAGAGCGCCTGGACGCCTACCGAGAACTCCTCAATAAAATCCTTGTACTTCCGGGGTTTGAATTTACGGCAGCCTTGGGATTTCACATTTTGGGCATCTTCCCGCCCACCACAACCATTCGTGCACTTGAATTCCTCCTCTTGAACCTCAAGATTCCACCAGACAAGTTGGACGCGGGAGTCACCGCTATTGGCGGCACGGTGGACGTCCTGACGGCTTACCGCCTCATTCGAGAAGCGGGCGGCATTGTCATTGCCGCCCACGCCAACAGTAGCCACGGCGTGATGATGCGCGGCTTGGGTTTGGGCGGACAAACTCGCATTGCCTACACGCAAGACCCCAACCTACACGCCCTGGAAGTCACCGACTTGGGAAGTCGCAGCCGTAACTCAACGGCCCGATTTTTCGACGGCTCCAAGCCCGAATATCCACGTCGCATGCACCTCATTCAGGGGTCCGACGCCCACAGCCTCCTGGCCGACCCGAAGGACAAGAATCGCTTGGGCATTGGCGACCGTCCCACCGAAATCGCGCTGGACGAAAAATCCTTCGAGGCCATCAAGGCCGTTTTTGAAAGTGACGAGTTCGATCGGGTGCGTAAACCCCGCCCCCGTCCGACACAGGATCTGCTGCGGGAGGCCCAACGCCTTGGAGAGAGCGAACAGGTGGCCTTCCACAAGCGTATCACCGCACGCGGCGGGGAGCGAGAACGCATCCTTCGGGACGTGGTCGCCATGGCCAACACCAAGGGAGGCCGGATATTTGTCGGCGCGAGTGCCAAGGCTACCGAGCCTCCCATTGGAGTAGAACACCCACGCCTTACTGCCCGCGAAATAGAGGAGGATATCATCCGCCGTGTGTCCCCACCGATTAAAGCCCAGGTCTCTCTGAACACCGTAAGGGGTAAATACATTCTGACAGTGGACGTCCCCGAGGGCAAGGAGAAGCCTTACGTGCTCGATGGACACGACGTGTTCGTCCGACGGGGCAAGGAGACACGGCGGGCGACCCGGGATGACCTCATAGCCCTGGTACGAGGGACCTCTCTCCCATCCGAACCTCCATCACACTCTTCACCGTCAGAGGAGGAGAAACCCGCGTCTACCGAGCAGGAAATAACGCCGACCGCGCGCGAAGAAGAACTCAAACTCCCGGCCACGAACTTAGAAGGCCGCATTCCCCCCAGTGATGGAGTAGAAATTGTGGGGGTAGAGGAGCGTCGCGGACAACGGCGGTACATCATACGTGACCTGCGTCACGGGACCGTGGTCTCCGACGTGACCCGTGAGTCGGCTAAACGTTTGTGGGAATACGCCATTGAATGCTACGAAACAAAAAAGGTAGACCCCGACCGGGTCACCTGGTTGGGAGACCTGGGAATATGGCACTTTGAACGACGTGCAGGAAAGATTCGCTACGATCTAGTACAGCGTCTGCCCAACGGGAAATTGGTCGTCTATTACGGTGTAACCGAGGATGGATTTACAGGCCCTTGGGCGGAACTACTTCCCATCGCCAAGGAACTGGCCACCCTGCAACTGGGAGAGCCGTAAAACCCTCGGTAGGGGCGCGGCATGGCCCGTGCCCCTACCCCACATAGAGCACCAACAACACCGCAAGCACCCACAACACCAGGGTGACAAAGAGCGGTCTATCTCTCAACACCAATTCGTCCGGGGCTCCCCCCTCTCCCCGCACATGTACCAGGTACAGATAACGAAACAGGCCATAAATGACAAAGGGAATTGTCAACATCATAGTGTGATTCGGGGGAAGGTTAGGGGCAGAGAAGGTATACAACGAATAAGCAATGACCGTGCTGGCCGTCACCATACTGTTCATCTCATCCAAGAAGGCAATGTTGTATTCGTCCAAAATGCGGCGATGATTACTGGCATCCTCAGCCAGAAGCAAAAGTTCGTGGCGCCGGCGATTGATGGCGATGAATAAAGCAAGCAGAGTCGTGCATACGTAGAGCCAGGGGGAGAACCGTTCCACCTGTACCACGGCCACCCCCGCGGCCACCCGCAGCACAAAACCCGCTGCAACTGTCATCACGTCGATAATGACCAGGTGTTTGAGAATGTGTGAGTAAGCAAACTGCAGTACCAGATAACCCGTGAGAATCAGGCCCAAATACACATCAAGGACAAAAGAAGCCGGGACGGATATGCCCACCAAAAGTATTGCAGCAACGACGGCCACGCGGGGGGAAAGTTCGCCAGAAGCCAGGGGGCGAAATCGCTTCTTTGGATGACGACGGTCCTGCTCAATGTCTGCCAGGTCGTTGACGATATACACTGCGCTTGCCGCCATACAAAACAACACAAAGGCCAGCGTGGTTCTGATCAGCGAGTCCCATACGAACAGTTTGCGGTCGAAGACCAGGGCTGTGAACACAAAGACGTTTTTCGTCCACTGATGTGGACGCATCGTTTTCAACAGCGCCTTGAACATAGACGTTGACCTCGTCAAACCCTATTCTGATGCCGCACAATTATAGTCGCGTGTCCTCATAAATCAAAAGATACGGAGGCCATCCGATATGTCTAATGGCCCATTTACCTTACAGTGCCCTATTCCCATAAGTTGAGTACCCCCACATGGAGGCATTGCCAGCGCGCTCAACGAAATCGTCACTGTTGCTGGCATGGGTATCGACATCTATGGGGTGCAAATTCCCATTCGGGAAGAGGTGCGCGGCGCGTGCGAAATCCTCGGCCTGGCCCCCCTTTACGTGGCAATCGAGGGAAAATGTATCGTAATCGTCTCGACCCAGGCAGCAGAACAGGTGCTCGAGGCCATGAAACATCATCCCAAGGGCAAGAAGGAGCCATCATCGGTGAAGTCGTAGCCGCTCCCCCGGGCAACGTCATCCTTCACAGCCGCATCGGGGGGCGGCAAGTGGTCGACATTGTCAGAGGGGTGCAACTGCCACGCATTCGTTAGAGCCCTGTCCAGCATCTAAAGTCATCGACAGGACCGAACCTATTGCTCCACTTGCTCCTTAGGCAACATGATGACAAAAGTTGTGCCTTTACCCGGTGCAGAGTCCACCCATATACGACCACCGTGCTCTTCGACCACACGCTTTGCTATCGTCAAGCCCAACCCCAGCCCGGGATGCTGCCGCGTCAGAGGATTCTCGACCTGATAAAAAGGCGCAAAAATGCGCTCGTGCTCCGCCTCGGGAATACCGGGACCGGAATCCTTAACGCGCACGTACACGTTTTCCCCATCCTCGTCCACCACAACCTCCACCTGTCCTCCCTCAGGAGTGAATTTATACGCGTTGCTTATGACCTGAAAAATGGCCTCACGTAAGGCCTGATAATCACCCAAAATCGTAATAGACTGACGAGGACATTGCAGCCGCACGTGCAGACCTTTTGAGTGAGCCCAATCCTGTATTTCCTGTAAGACATCGCCCACGAGTGTCCGTACCTGGATAGGCCGTACTTCTCGCCTATCGAATTCCCGTGTAAAAGCGGCCGCGTGCGTGATCTCGTCGAGAACGATCCCCATGCGCTGAGTGCCGGCGATGATCTCGGCTACGAGCGGCAGCAACTCCTCAGGAGATACCAATGTGCCTGCAGCAGCAGCAGCCTGAACAATGCCCTCCACAAGTTCCGCGTACCCCCGAATAATTGTCAGGGGTGTGCGTAACTCGTGGGATGCCAAATGCATGAACTGGGTTTTGCGCTCGTCAAGTTGACGCAATTCCTCTAGGGCTCTTTGTCGTTCATCAGAAAGTTGCGCGTGCCGAATCAATGCGCCAGCCTGCGCCGCCAGCGCTTGTAGCATAGACAAGTCATGTTCATCAAATGTCCCTTCACGCCTGTTCACCACTTCCAACACCCCAATGGTATGCCCTTGCCATTGAATGGGCACGGCCATTAGGGATCGGGTGCGAAAACCCGTAATTTCGTCGACCTTCCGGAAATGCTCACGGGCACGAGACACATCGTTTACGATAACCGGCCGGTGTTCGCGCAAAGTGCGACCGGCAATGCTGTTCATGGGTACCTCGATCTCTTGCAAGGGAACGGTTTGAGGACCAATGGCAGCCTTAAACACGAGTTTGCTCGTTCTTTCATCCTGCAGTAATATGGACGCCGCTTCCGTATAAGTCAAAGCAATGGCATAGTGCAACAGACGATGCAACATGGTATCCAAATCTTGACTTTCAGCCATATCCCGAGTGGCTGCCAATAACGTGTGCAGTTCATGCGCGATTTGAGCATCAGAGAACACATGTGCTATAATATGGGCACTAAATTCCACTTGAACCATGGCTTGAGAATTGGTGATGCGGTGTTCGTCGCCCACAATCACCAATAACGCCGGAGAAACACCGGTAGCAACAATGGGGACAAGGAGGGCCTCATCTGCCTGGAATACAGAACGTACAGATTGGGGGAGTCTCGTCCATGTGGGCCGGTTAGGAGCAGCGCCGGACATCGACAATGCATTCCATAGACGGGCAAACAGTTCACGAGGACGTGGAAAGTCTTTTAAATCCCCTACTACATAGACGCGGTACTCCGCCTGACAGGAAAATGGTGGGGCAATCAACAAAACTTCCCGTGCGTTAAGGGAAAGATGCAATATGTCCAGAGTATGCGTCAATATGGAACCTACGCGTTCTGGATCATGAGAAGAGGCGACCAAAGCCCAAAGACGACGCCAAATGGGCAAATTTTCCAGCAGTGGTGTTTCGGTCGGTGAGGACATAAAAGTTTCTCTACCTTCTAAGACGATGTTTCGAATGCCCTTCCCTCATCGTACGAGATTTAGATGGCGGGTGCAATAGGACATTTGGGGGATACTAAGGGAAAAGGAGTACGACTATGGATATAGGGGTTATACGGGAAATTGCTATTGAAGAGGAGATGCGCGAGGCATACTTGACGTATGCCATGAGTGTTATTGTCTCGCGCGCCCTCCCCGATGTGCGTGATGGCCTCAAGCCGGTACAACGGCGTATTCTCTACGCCATGTACGACATGGGACTCACGCCGGGCAAGCCATACAAGAAGAGCGCACGCATTGTAGGTGAAGTGCTCGGCAAGTATCACCCTCATGGAGATGCCGCCGTCTACGATGCTATGGTGCGCATGGCCCAGGATTTTTCCCTGCGTTATCCCTTAGTCGAAGGCCAAGGAAACTTTGGCTCCATCGATGGCGATAATCCCGCGGCCATGCGGTACACCGAGGCTCGCCTTGCTCCGCTGGCCATGGAAATGCTGCGCGACATCGGCGAGGACACGGTGGACTTCGTGCCCAACTTCGACGGCACCTTGCAGGAGCCCGCTATCCTCCCAGGCGCGTTCCCTAATCTCATCGTCAACGGTGCCGCAGGCATTGCCGTAGGCATGTCCACCAACATCCCTCCCCATAACCTATCGGAAGTCATAGACGCCATCGTCTACCTTATCGACAAGTGGAAACACCTGGACAAGATCACCACCAGCGATTTGATGGCCTTCATCCCAGGGCCGGATTTCCCTACCGGAGGCATTGTGTTTCGTTACAAGGAAGAGAAAGGGGAGATGGTGGACGCGCTGGCTCGCGTGTATGGCACGGGGCGAGGGCACTTTACCGTACAGGCGCGCGTCCACGTCGAAGACATCGGCCGTGGGCGACAGGCCATCGTCGTGACAGAAATCCCTTATCAGACGAGCAAAGCCCGCATCATCGAACGCATCGCCGATCTGGTGCGAGATGGGCGGATCGAAGGCATCAGTGACGTCCGCGACGAATCCGATCGCACGGGGTTGCGCGTGGTCATCGAACTGCAACGGGGAGTGGCAGTGGACGATGTGCTTGCGTCTCTCTACCGATACACCCCCCTGCAGCAAACCTTTGGGGCCCAATTGTTGGCCTTGGTGGACGGGGAACCCCGTGTTCTTCCTTTAAAACGGATTCTCATCCTCTTCGTTGAACATCGGCAACACGTCATTCGCCGACGAAGTGAATATCGGTTGGCTAAGGCTAAGCACCGGGCCCACATCCTCGAAGGTTTGCTCAAGGCGCTGGATGACCTGGACGCGGTCGTGCAGATTATCCGTCGCTCCCGCACGGTGGATACGGCACGACAAAATTTGATGAAACGCCTAAAAGTTA
>JALWHQ010000347.1 GCA_026983525.1 Anaerolineae bacterium
ATGCGTAACATATCATGCGTTTCACATTACGTTTTACGCATTACGTCTCACGCATTACGCATCACGCATTACGCATTACGCATTATTTCTTATGCAGGTACGGTGCCAGGCGCTTCACCCGCCGCTTGTTGCCGGTGCTCTCCACCTCGATCAGGCGGTCGAAGAGGCGGATGTTGCGCTTGGCCTTCTTCCGGCGCAGGTGGCTCTTGCCGATCTTGTGTCGGCGCAGCTTCCCCTTGGCCGTGTAGCGGAACCGCTTGGCCGTTGCCTTGTGTGTCTTCAGCTTAGGCATTGCATCCTCCCGTTAGCACTGAAAGAGGAGAGAGGATCCCATGTCCCCCCTCCTCGGGAATGTTGATCGTCTGACCGCGTATTTCTCGGCCCCTTACTTCTTCGGGGCCATAATCATGGTCATCGTGTTCCCTTCCAGTTTTGGATGGGCCTCGATGACGCCCACATCCTCCAACGTGGAGGAGATCGTGCTCAACAGGTTTCGCGCCACGTCAAGGTGCTGAATCTCTCGTCCCCGGAAGCGCACCCGGAACCGCACTTTGTATCCCTTGGTCAGGAAACGCCGTGCATCTCGAATCTTGAATTCCAGGTCGTGCTCCCCGATACGGGGACGAAGACGAATCTCCTTAACCTCGACCTGTTTCTGTGCCTTGCGTGCCTCCCTGGCCTTCTTTTGCAGCTCGTACATGTATTTGCCGTAGTCCAGTAAACGGCAAACAGGCGGATTGGCGTTGGGCGCAACCTCTACCAGGTCGAGCCCGCGCTCTTCCGCCAGGGCCAGGGCCTGACGCAAGGGCATGACACCCAACTGCTTGCCGTCCGAGTCAACGACTCGGACTTCACGCGCGCGAATTTGTTGGTTAATGCGCAGGCCTTTTCTTTGGGCGCTGATTTTTCCTTACCTCGCACCTGACGAGTAATCGCCTACCCACACGCACATCTGGGACAGGCTAGCAAAGCATAGCATATTGTGTGCAACCCGTCAAATCAGGGCCTTTTCTGCGACTACCCTCTGCACCCGTTCGATGAACGTTTCCAAAGAGATGTTATTTTGTTTCTCACCGGTGCGCGTGCGCAGGGAAACCGTGCCCTCCTCCACTTCCCTGTCCCCCACGATGAGCATGTAGGGGATCTTCTCCAATTGGGCATTGCGGATTTTGGCGTTCATGCGCTCGTTGCTCAGGTCGGCCTCGGCACGGATGCCGGCTTCCTGCAGGCGCGCGGTGACCTGCTCTGCATACGCGTTGCTCCGCTCGGTGACGGGGATGACGCGCACCTGAACGGGCATAAGCCACACAGGGAACGCGCCCGCGAAGTGCTCGATCATCACGCCGAAGAACCGCTCCATGCTGCCCATGAGCGCGCGGTGGATCATGTACGGGCGGTGCTCCTTGCCATCTTCCCCCACGTAGGTGAGGTCGAACCGCTCGGGCAGGTTGAAGTCGAACTGGATGGTGGAGCACTGCCAGGTGCGGCCCAGCGCGTCCTTGAGTTTGATGTCAATCTTGGGGCCGTAGAACGCGCCGCCCCCTTCGTCGATCTCGTAGGGGAGCCCCGCGCGCTTGAGAGCCGCCTCCAGCGCGGCCTCCGCGTCGTGCCACATCTCGTCCGATCCGACGGCCTTCTCCGGCTTGGTGCTCAGGTACGCCTCGAAGTCCTCAAAGCCGAAGGAGCGCAAGATGTGCAGCGTGAACTGGAGCACCCGGTCTATCTCCTCGGGCATCTGGTCGGGCCGGCAGAAGAGGTGCGCGTCGTCCTGGGTGAAGCCGCGCACGCGCATGAGCCCGTGGAGCACGCCCGTGCGCTCGTACCGGTACACCGTGCCCCACTCCGCGAAGCGCAGGGGCAGGTCCCGGTAGGAGCGGAGCTTGCTCTTGTAGATCATGATGTGGAAGGGGCAGTTCATGGGCTTGATGTAGTAATCCTGCCCGTCAATGTCCATGGGCGCGTACATGTTCTCCCGGTAGAAATCCAGGTGCCCACTGCGCTCCCACAGGATGGACTTGCCGATGTGGGGCGTGTACACAAACTGGTACCCGTGCTTCAGGTGCTCCTCCTTGGCGAACTCCTCCATCTTGTGGCGGATGAACGCGCCCTTGGGGTGCCAGAGGATGAGGCCCGCGCCCACGTCCGGGTGGGTGGAGAAAAGGTCCAGATCCTTGCCCAGCCGCCGGTGGTCGCGCTTCTTCACCTCCTCCAGCCACTTCAGGTACTGGCGCAGCTCCTTGGGCGTCTTCCACGCGGTGCCGTAGATGCGCTGGAGCATGGGGCGGCGTTCGTCCCCGCGCCAGTACGCGCCGGCCACGTTGAGCAGCTTGAACGCGTTGACCGGAATTTGCCCCGTGTGCTCCACGTGCGGGCCGCGGCACAAGTCCTCGAAGGTGTCGTGCTTATATGTGGTCAGCTTGGGCTGCTCCCCTTCCGGCAGGGGATTGCCGTACTCGTCCGTGCCCCGGGAAAGAATGTCCTCGATGAGCTCCAGCTTGTAGGGCTGGTCCTTGAAGAGCTCGCGCGCCTCCTCGGGCGTGACCTCCCGCCGAATGAAGGGGTGCTTGCCCTTGATGATCTCGCGCATCCGCTCTTCGATCTTCTCCAGGTCCTCCGGGGTCAGCGGCCGCGGCAGGTCGAAATCGTAGTAAAAACCATTCTCAATGGGCGGCCCAATGGCGATCTTGCCTTCGGGGAACATCTCCAGCACGGCCTGGGCCATGACATGCGCGGCCGAATGGCGAATGCGGTAGAGTTCTTCGTCGTAGGATCGGGACTTCTTGTCGCGGTCCTTCTTGGCCATAATGATGCCTCCTGGCGTCAATCGTAGCGCGTCGTGCGTCGTGCGTCAGGTGTAGGCTTGAAGGAAAACACCCTCCGCACAACAAGTTACGCATTACGCACAACGTACTACGCACGACGTTTCTAAACCAAAAACCCCCCTCACCCATGTCGGGGCGAGGGGGTTCCCACGCGGTTCCACCCAACTTTCAGCAACGGGCACACACGCCCGCTGCCCTCATTGTGGCCGATAACGGGGCCAGCCGGAGCGGCTTACTGACCCATACGGGGCGTTCAACCGCCCACTCCCGGGGGGTTTTCAGCGGCTTCCGTGCGACGGGGGCTTCCAGCCGGTGACCCCCGCTCTCTGGCGCCTTCCACCGCCTACTCGTCCCGGTCAACGCGTTGACTGGTTACAGGTTACAAGTTAAAGGTTAAAAGTTGAACCTGCAACCTTCAACTTTTAACCTTTAACCCCTTTAACCTTCAACCTACCTAAGGTGGGCGGTACAGGACTTGAACCTGTGACCTCCACGATGTCAACGTGGCGCTCTAGCCAGCTGAGCTAACCGCCCACGGTACGCAGCCGATATTATAACGATCCCCTCCGAATTGGGCAAGTTACTGGACGGCGCGTGTCGCATCCTGCCTATTCGACGA
>JALWHQ010000348.1 GCA_026983525.1 Anaerolineae bacterium
CTGCGGGCGTGTTGCTCAGCAAAGCCGATGTGTACTGGCCCATGACCCTTGTGGACAGCGCGACCTTTTTCGCGTCCATGGTGTTAGTGTCCTTCATTCGGGTTCCCGCGGTGAGGCACTCGGAGGTGGCGACTCACACCGTCGCCGACGTCTGGCGGGAGATCAAGGTGGGCGCGGCGACCGTGTTTCGCTCGCGCGTGCTCACCGGGATCCTGGTGGCGGCCGGCGTGGCCATGCTGGGGTTAGGGGCCATCAACATCCTCTTCGTGCCCTTGCTCCTGAACGACCTGCGCGTGAGCCCCACCTGGTTCAGCGCCGTGCAGGGCGCCCAATCCGCGGCCATGATCACCAGTGGCGCGCTGGTGGCCCTCATTGCGACTCGGCTGAAGCCCACCATGATTGTCAGCGCAGCGCTGGTCGGTGTAGGTATAGGCATTGGGGCCATTTCCCAGGTCCGCAATATCTGGCAACTGCTGGCGCTTCTCTTCCTGGTTGGATGGCTGGTCACGCCCCTCAACGCCGCCATATCCACGTTGACCCAGACCCTGGTCAGTGATGAGTTGCGCGGGCGGGTGGGCTCCTCGCTGAACATGCTGGTCACGACATCCAACATTGCGTCCATGGCCCTGGCCGGAACCCTGGCCGATATGCTCGGGGTGCGAACGGTGTTCATCCTCGCCGGAGGGATGAGCATCCTGGCCGGCCTGGCCTCTACATGGGTATTCCAGGGACAGAACAGCCCCTGACCCTTCCTGTTTCCCAATTGCTTTTCGACGCCAACTGGGCTATACTCATCCGGGCCCCACGCCCACTCACGCATCACGCATTACGTATCACGCATCACGTATCACGCATCACGCATCACGCATCACGCATGACACACGACACACAACGCATCTCATCCCGAGAACGCATCCTGCAACGCTTGCGAGAACGCCACCGCCCGAGTTCCTTGCCCGAGCCGTGGGAGACCCGACGGCGCTTCGAGGACCTGGCCGAGACCTTCGCGCGTGCGGTGGAAAAGGTCGGAGGGGAGGCCTATCTGTGTGATTCGTGGGACGAGGTGTGGGCGCGTGTGGACGCCCTCTTGCGCGAGGTAGGCGCGCGACAGGTCGTCGTCAACGGGGAAGACACGGTAAGCGAGGTGGAATGGCGGGAGCGGTACCCGCACATTCGGTGGTTCTACGTGGGAAAGGATGAGGGGGACCTGCGCGCGTTCTGCGCCCAGGCCGACGTGGGCTTGAGCGGCGCGGTCGCGGCCCTGGCCGAGACGGGCAGCGTCATCCTGGAAAGTGGCCAGACCCTCAGCCGCATGGCGACGTTGCTGCCCCCGGTCCACATTGCGGTCATCCCTCGCGAGATCATCACTACCGACCTCTTCACCTGGACAGCCGAGCGAAAAGGGGAAATGCCCGCGGCCATCACCATTGTCACCGGGCCGAGCAAGACCGCGGATATTGAACAAACCCTGGCCGTGGGCGTCCACGGCCCCAAGCTATACATTGTCGTTGTCGGCCCTTAGGGCCTGACAGACGGCCCCACCTTCTGAGAAGGAATTATTCCTCCTCGCTCAAGGCCTGAAGTTTTTCCATCACCAGGTGAGGATGGTGGATGACCACGGGCATACATCCCGTGCAAATCCACACCTGCTTACCCCGAAAACGCTGGGCAACCAGGGGCACTTCCTCCTCTGTACGACCACAGTTCAAGCACGCCAGTACCTCTGTCATGGGACGCTCCTCCTATCGGATAAGTGAAAATTGCACATTCAAAAGAGGCGCCCTCACCTGGCCTAACGGCTGCCGGTAGGCCCGAGGGGGCGCCCTTCGAACTCCTCCAATTTTCGTCGGAACTCCGGGGGCACGGGCATGGTCTGCTGGGTCCTGTAGTCGTACATCACCTGGACGCTCGTCGCCTCGGCCAGCAAGCGCCCCGTCTTTCCCTCCCGCAACTCGTACTCGAAGTGGAAGGACTTGTTCCCCACCCGACTCACGCGAATACCCACAAGGAGTTCCTCCCCCAGAACCAGGGGGCTACGGAAGTCGATCTCCACGCGCGCCAGAATGAACGGGAAATCCTCGGGCTTGGAGAGGCCAAACAGGTGGTGATAGTACCCCACGCGCGCCATCTCCAGGTACGTCAGGTACACCGCATTGTTCACATGCCCCATCGCATCCATGTCCCGAAAGCGTACCTGGACCGGCTGAATGTAGCGAAACTTCTCCTGCAGGATCGCCTCACCTTTGCTCATGTGTGTTCTCCTCCCCTCGTGCATGTTTTCTCTGCGGCCCCCTATTATACACAGCCAGACCGACACCCTCTGAACATCCCCACAACCGTAGCCGCATACGCTAAGTAAGAGGGCAAGGAGCGTTGACCATAATAGAGAGCGCTCGGAAATCCGTGTGCTTCCATCCCGCCGTTCGAAAGGAGGTCACCATGATCTCATTCACCCCCAGCGAAGAGCAACAGATGCTCATCGATACGCTACACAAGTTCGCGGAGAGCGAACTGCGCCAGCAGGCCCACGATTGCGACGAAAACGCAGAGGTTCCCATGTCCCTCATCAAAACGGGTTGGGAAATCGGCCTGCTCCCGGCGAGCATCCCCGAGGAATATGGCGGTTTCGGCGAAGGGCATTCCATGATCACCAGTGTACTGGCCCTGGAAGAACTGGCCTGGGGAGATCTGGGCATCGCCCTGAACATGCTCACCCCCGCGCTCTTCGCCGTTCCGGTACTGCTGGAGGGAAGCGAGGAGCAAAAGCACGAGTACCTTCGCCGCTTCTGCGAGGAGGATTTCTACCCGGCCACGGCCGCGTTTGTCGAGCCGCTTTTCCAATTCGACCCCTTCGAGATGAAGACGACGGCCACGCGCGAGGGGGACACATACGTCCTCAACGGCGAAAAGGCGTATGTCCCGCTGGCCGAGGCCGCGGACGTGATGCTCGTCTACGCCAACGAGGGCGGCCAGACACAAGCCTTCATCGTGCCCAGGCACACAGAAGGTCTGAGCGTCACCAAGCGGGAATCGCTCATGGGCGTGCGCGCGTTGCCCATGTACCGGCTCAAACTGGAGAACGTGCGCGTGCCTGCCGCCAACAAACTGGGCGGGGAGCAGGGCGCGAACTTCACCCGCCTGCTGAACTACATGCGCGTGGCTACAGCGGCCGCCGCGGTGGGCGTGGCGCGCGCGTCCTACGAATACGCCCGGGACTACGCCAAAGAACGCGTGCAATTCGGCGAGCCCATTGCCCACCGCCAGTCCATCGCCTTCATGCTGGCGGAAATGGCCATCGACATCGACGGCTTGCGCCTGATGACCTGGGAAGCAGCCTGGCAGTTGGACAAGGGGCAGGACGCGACCAAGGCCGCCTACCTGGCGAAACTCACCGCCGACGACGTGGCCATGCAAGTCACCGACCGGGGTGTCCAGATCTTGGGCGGCTACGGCTACATTCGCGAGTTCCCGGCCGAGCGCTGGATGCGCAACGGCCGCGGCATCGCCACGTTGGAAGGGGTGATCTTGCTGTGAGAAAAGCGGTGGATAGCGGTTAGCGAGTGATCAGTGGTCAGTGGTCAGTGGTCAGTGATCAGTGATTAGTGGGCCGCCTAACCGACGCACGACGCATTACGCATTACGCATCACGCATCACGCATCACGTATCACGTATCACGCCCGGAGGTTACCATGATCGACTTCACCATCCCTGACGATATCCAACAGCAGCGGAAACTGTTCGAGATGGTGGCGCGGGACGTCATGCGCCCCATTGCCCGTTATTACGACGAACACGAACACGAAATCCCGTGGGAATACGTCAACCGCATGTGGCCCCTGGTCAAAATGGAATGGGCGCAACGGGTGACCCGCGCGGAACGCCAATTGGCCGGTGAAAAGAAGGAGAAGAAAGAACAAAAGTCCGGCAAGCGCAAGTACTACCCCAACCTGCAACTGGTGCACATGGTGGAGATGCTCTGCTGGGGAGACGCTGGCCTCTACCTGTGCACGCCCGGGCCCGCGCTGGCCGGCTTCGCCATCGACGCCGCGGGCACCCCTGAACAGAAGGTACGGCTCCTCAAACGCTTTGCCGAGGGCGATCCCAAGTGGGGCGCCATGGCCATCACCGAACCCGGCGCCGGTTCCGATGTGTCCGCCATCAGTACCACCGCGGTACGAGATGGCGACGAGTGGGTCATCAACGGCGAAAAGATCTTCATCACCAACGGCTGGCTGGCCCTGGAAGCCTCGGATGGGCTGGTCGTGGTCTGGGCCACGGTGGACAAGTCCGCGGGACGCGCGGGCATCAAGTCCTTCATCGTGCCTGCGGGCACGCCCGGCGCCAAAGTCACCAAGCGCGAGCACAAGTTGGGCATCCGAGCCAGCGACACGGCCGCGCTGGTCTTCGAGGACTGCCGCATCCCCCTGGACAACATCCTGGGCAGCCCGGAGGTACAACGCCGGGAGGACAAGCGCGGGTTCAAGGCGGCCATGCAAACCTTCGACATGTCGCGACCCGTCGTCGCGGCCGGTGCCATGGGAGTCGCGCGCGCGGCCATCGAATTCGTGAAGGAAAAACTGGCCGAGCAGGGCATCGACATCCCCTACGGCGTGCCCAAGCACAAACTGTCCGCGGTCCAGCGGGACGTGCTGGAGATGGAGGCCCAGTACAAGATGGCCTGGCTCCTGACCGTGCGGGCCGCAGTCATGACCGACGAGCGCCAGCCTAACGCGCTCCAGGCATCCATGGCCAAGGTAAAGGCGGGGAAAGCGGTCACGTGGATTACCCAAAAGGCCGTGGAAATCCTGGGCCCCCTGGGATACTCCACCGAGTACCTGGCAGAAAAGTGGATGCGGGACGCCAAGATCAACGACATCTTCGAGGGTACGGGCCAGATCAACACCCTCATCGTTGCCCGACGCATCCTGGGTTACAGCAGCCGGGAACTGAAGTAGGGACGAGCCCATTCGCCAGACCCCCGAGGCCGGGTTGCCTTGGGGGATCTGGCCCTGTCGCGCGTTTACGCCCCCGTCTCCGGTGTGCGCAGAATGAACAGCCCCACTACCACAGCCAGCACGCCCAAGAGACCGCACACCACGTAACTCTCGCGCAGCCCCAGACCTTCCGCGAACGTTGCGGCCAGGGCCATGCTGACGAGCATGGTCCCATTGGTGACCGCGCCCACGGCCCCGTTGACCCGCCCCAGCAACTGATGTGGGGTCACGTACTGAATGAGCGTCATGAACGCGGCCTGCGCCGGGGGCACAATAACCCCCAACACCAGGGTTACCCCCAAAATGAACAGGTACGAGGGCGCCAACCCCGTCGCAATAAAGGTCAGAGACGCCACCCCAATCCCGCCGAGCAAAAGCACGTGCGGCGGCCGATGGCGGAGCAATGCACTTTCCATGAGCAGCGCGCCCATCAGCATCCCCACCCCCTGCGCAGCATCCACAAAACCGATTTCCTGCGCCCCAAGCCCGAAAACTCGCTGCATGAAGGGAATCCAGAGCACGTTGATGGCCCCCAACCCCAGAAAGAGCATGCTCACCACCAGGGTGACATTGCGCACAGTAGCCGACCGCAGGGCGAAGGTCAGCCCTTCGCTCAGGTCGTGCCACGCCTGTCGCAGGGTCACCTTGCCCGATCCCAGAGTCGGGACGGGCGCCATCCACCAAATGAACAGGGCCGAAAGGAGAAACGTGAGCGCGTCGACCACAAAGGCCAGGGGGATCCCCCAGTGGTCGATGGTGAACCCGGCCAGGGCCGGGCCGAAGATCAAGGCGGCCACCTGGGTGGTCTGACTCAGCGCATTGGCCGAAAGGAGGTCGTCCCGGGAAACGATCTGGGGAATGATGGCATTCTTTGCCGGGATGAAGAACCCGCTAATGGACGATTGCACGAAGGCGATCATGTAGAACATCAAGGGGGAACGGGCCACATAGGCGCCAATGCAGGCCAGGGTGGTCACCACGCGCAACAGGTCGGCCACGATCATCAAACGCCGCCGGTTGACCCGGTCCACCAGCGGGGTTCCAAAGATGCCGATGGGCAGTTGGGGCAACATGAAGGCCATAGACACCAACCCGATGGCCCGGATGTCCCCTCCTGTCAGGTCGCTCACCCCCAGCATGATGGCCAGCCAGTAGAATCCATCCCCAAACTGGCTGATGGCCTGGCCCACCCATAACTTGCGAAAGGAGGGGTTCCTCATCACCTGACGAGGTGACGAGGAAGCGCGCGCGTGCACTGTCCCCTCTGAGATGGCCTGCTCTTCACTCATGCTCTTCACGTTGCTCCACGGCCTCCGCGATCGCGGCCTCCGCGTCCACCCGCGCGGGCGCCCCCTTCCGCCACGCGGCCACGAATTCCACGTTCCCCTCGGCCCCCCGAATGGGCGAGCGAATCAGCGCCTGGAGCCCCAGGCCAAGGTGCTCAGCCTCGCGCACCACCCGCTCCAACACCTCCCGGTGCACCTGCGGGTCCCGCACTATCCCCCCCTTGCCCACCTTGTCGGGCCCGGCCTCGAACTGGGGCTTGATGAGCGCGATGACCCATCCGCCCTCGCGCACGAGGTCGCACACCCGCGGCAACACCAGGTTCAGACCGATGAAGGAAACATCCACCGTGGCCAGGTCGCACACCTCCGGCAGCGACTTGACGTGGCGAATGTTCGTGCGCTCCATGACGACGACGCGCGGGTCCTGGCGCAACTTCCAGGCCAGTTGACCGTAGCCCACATCGATGGCGTAGACCCGCCCGGCTCCCCGCTGCAGGAGCACATCCGTGAACCCCCCGGTCGACGCGCCCACATCCACACACACACAGCCCGACACGTCCAGTTGCAGGTGGTCGAGCATGGCCGCGAGTTTGAAGCCCCCGCGACTCACGTAAGGAAGCCGCCCCTTTATCTCGATCTGGGCCTCGCGCGGGACACGGCGGCCGGGCTTGTCCGCGCGTTGACCATCCACATACACATGCCCGGCCATGATCAGCGCCTGAGCCCGCTCGCGGCTCTCGGCCAGCTCCCGCTCCACCAAAAGTTTGTCTAGCCGTTCCTTGGTCAACCTGAGTGTTCCCCTGTCAACGTCAGATGTCCACAAACCGGCGTCCGGCCTAATGTGGGCTTTGCCATAGCATCGCTCTCTTCCTACCACACCCGTGCATCTTAGCCCCAAGTCTATGGAAAGCCAAATTGGGGGGCTTCTCAAACCTTATTTGACAGGGCTCCGGTTGTATGTCATAATCGGCGCAATCCATCCTGTGGGGCATCTGCCCCCCCGAACTCGCCATCCTAAAAAGGAGGGAGGTGATGCCAATGGACGGGAAACGTAGCAGAATGAACAGCGCCGTGGCGTCACCTCGGAACCTCCGTTAGACGCCACGGCGCCATATGAAGGGGCCCATCCGTAGGGATGGGCCCCTTCATTCTTTAAAGGACACGTCTCCCCTCAATCTCCCGCGAACCGCTTCTCCTTCCACGGATCGGCTTCGTTGTGATACCCGGCCTGTTCCCAAAAGCCTAACCGGTCTTCGGCAAGAAACTCAATGCCCCGCACCCACTTGGCACTCTTCCAGAAGTATTTCTTGGGCACAACCAGGCGCAGGGGATACCCGTGCTCGGGCGTCAGGGGCTTACCGTCGTAGTGAGTTGCCAGAAGCACGTCGTCATCCAACATGACCTCTAACGGGAGATTGGCCGTGAAACCGTACTCAGCATGGACGAGGACGTAGCGGGCTTCGGGCAGTACTTCTACGGGCACTGCTTCGAGAAAATCTCGGAACCGCACCCCTTCCCATACCGTGTCGAGTTTGCTCCATCGGGTGACACAATGAATGTCGGCCACGACGCGCGTACGCGGCAACCGGTTAAACTCCTCCCACGTCAGGCGCTTTTCCTCCTTTACCAGCCCAAACACCCGCAAATCCCACTTCGAAAGATCGGGGTAATGGGGTACAGGACCGTAATGCAGAACGGGGAACTTTTCCGTAAGCACCTGACCGGGCGGCAAACGCCCTTCCTGTCTTGCACGTTCCTCTAACCGACGCCGTCGTACCTGGGGAATCTCCATCGCTCACTTCCTCCCTGTGTGCTCTTGCGTTTGTCGTACCACACCTCTAAACCATTGGTTAGATACTCGGGTTGGGCCTGGAAACTTGAGGAAGTGGGTACGGGGTAAGGGTATGATACCTCAAAACAGGAAATCCACCAAAGCCTGTGTGTCTATGCTATAATCGTCACGAGAAATCGTTCGGGTAAGGGGGATGCGCCATGGTTCACACAGGGACCATTCACCTTTCCACGCGCGGCCACTCTGACATGCACGACATTACAGAGGAAGTACAACGCATCGTGCGTGAATCCGGCTTGAAGGATGGCATCGTCACCGTATTCAGTCCCAGTTCCACAAGTGGAATCACAACCATCGAGTTCGAATCGGGCGCGCTATCCGACCTCAAGCGAATCTTTGAAGAGATCGCACCTGAGGACGCGGAATACCTGCACAACTTGCGCTGGGGAGATGGCAACGGCTATGCGCACGTGCGCGCTGCCCTCCTCGGCCCTTCCTTGACCGTCCCTTTCCGCGATGGACACCTGCTCCTGGGCACGTGGCAACACATCACGTTTATCGACTTCGACAACCGGCCCCGCCGCCGCGAACTCATCGTCCAGGTCATAGGAGAATGAGCGGACCACGGGTCGCAGGTGTGCTTCTCTGGGTAAAAGAGGGAGACCGGGCTGCAGAATTCTACGGGCAAGCGCTGGGAATCACGCCCGATGATGCGCGGCTTCCCTTGCCCGATGGCACATTCTTACTTTTGTGTCCCGGCCGGGTGCCGTGTAACGCTCGGGGACCTCACGGCCTAGTGCCGGCCCTGGAAGTGGACGACATTGCGGCGGCCAAAGCGCGGCTGCAGCGCCTTGGCCGCCCAATTCCCTTTGAAGAGGTCGTTCCCGGATTGGCCCGATTGACCTTCCTGGATCCCGACTACAATCCCATTGATTTCGTACAGCCCCTTGATGCAGCCCGTTGGGAGCGAGGAGCGCGCATTTCATCAAGGGATGAGGAAACAGATTTTCAAGTAAAGGGACTCTTCGAACTCTCGGTATACGCGCGGGACGTCGCAACAGTCCGACGCTTCTATCAGGAACGACTGGGGCTGGAAACGGGGCTGGCCTACTTCGCCCACATCCATCTGCTCTTCGAAAACGTGCCCCTTGTCATACGCCCCACCTGGCACACGTGTAATACGCGCGAGCGTCATACACCGGCGATCCTCGTTTTCTCGAACGATGGAGCAAAGCATATAGCCGCAAATGTTGTCTCCTGCTTCCCTCCACAGGACGCCGTGTTCGACGGAGAGCATACCTGGATTTGGCAGGTAAAAAGTCAGACGTAAGCCCCGCCTCCTAACCTCACTCGGGTAGACGGAGCACTGCGCCCAGGTTGGCCGAAGTCGCCATGGCCGCGTACTTTCGCAGGAAAGGCGGGAGATGCTCGCGCACCAGAGGCTTCCAGCGGCGGCGACGCTCTTCCAATTCTTCTGGCGAAAGTTCCACCTCCAGGCGGCGGTTTGGAATGTCCACAAGAATGATGTCCCCGTCTTCGATAAGGCCGATTGGCCCCCCCGCAGCTGCCTCGGGACTGACATGCCCAACGCACGCTCCCCGAGTGCCACCGCTAAACCGGCCATCGGTGATCAACGCGACCGACTCCCCCAATCCCATGCCCATGATCTGCGAGGTGGGAGCAAGCATTTCCTGCATGCCCGGTCCGCCCTTCGGCCCCTCATAGCGAATGACCACCACATGGCCCGGCTTGACCTTGCCGCCCAGGATGCCGCTCACCGCCTCTTCCTGGGAATTGAACACGATGGCCGGACCACGATGTACCATCATCTTGGGCGAGACGCCCGCGGTTTTGACAACTGCTCCCTCGGGTGCCAGGTTGCCGAAAAGCACGGCCAGACCGCCCTCCTCGCTGTACGCGTTTTCCAGGGGGCGAATGACGTCCGGGTCGCGGGTCTCCTGTCCGTGTATGTTCTCGCCTAGCGTCTTCCCTGTGACAGTCACTGTGTCCAGGTGGAGGGAGCCCGGTTTCTTGGAGAGTTCCCAAAGAATGGCGCTGATGCCCCCCGCGCGATCCACATCCTCCATGTGATACTGGGACGACGGAGCGACCTTACAGAGGTTTGGTGTACGACGACTGATTTCATCTATACGCTCCAGCGGATAGTCGATACCCGCCTCTTGAGCCAGCGCGAGGAGGTGCAAAATGGTATTTGTGGAGCCGCCCATCGCCATGTCCAGAGCGAAGGCATTGTCCAAGGCCTTTTCAGTGATGATGTCACGCGGGCGGATGTCATGTTCCAGCAGGTACATGAGTTGATGCGCGGCCTGGCGCGCCAGGGTTTCGCGACGAGGATCCGTGGCCAAGATCGTTCCATTGCCCGGCAGGGCAATACCCAGGGCCTCACAGATAGAGTTCATGCTGTTGGCCGTGAACAACCCGGAACACGAGCCACAACTGGGGCATGCCACTTGCTCCAGCACCTTGAGTTCCTCGTCGGTGATATCCCCTTTCTTGTAGGCCCCTACAGCCTCGAACACGCTGATCAGATCGACAACACGACCGTCCGGCATGTGGCCCGCGGCCATCGGCCCTCCGGAAATGAAAATTGTGGGGATGTTGACCCGTACCGCGGCCATGAGCATTCCCGGGGTGATCTTGTCGCAATTGGGGATGCAAATCATAGCGTCGAATTGGTGGGCCTGAATCATGGTCTCCACACTGTCGGCGATAAGTTCCCGACTGGGCAGGGAATACTTCATACCAAAATGCCCCATAGCAATGCCGTCGTCTACACCAATGGTGTGGAACATGAAGGGCACCCCTCCCGCTTCACGGACGGCCTCGCGTACAATCTCTCCGAATTCCTTTAGGTGAACGTGCCCAGGTATAATGTCGGTGTAAGAGTTCACGATGGCAATGAAAGGTTTATTGAAGTCATCCTCGCTCTGGATGACACCGGTTGCGCGCAACAGGCTGCGGTGTGGGGCTCGCTCGAACCCTCGCTTGATGATGTCAGACCGCATTCGACGCGAGGTAGAACCATTGCCGGAGATGGATGAACGTCCCATGACTAACCTCCTTCAGCACGCGTTGGGGTTGGAAAAGGGTACACCGATTTCGGGTGTGGGGCAAGTCACGCGTGGGGAGACAAGACTACACGAGACAACAAGCAGGCAATCCCGGTGTGATGGACCCGCCCAAGGACTGCCTGCTTGTTCCACACTCAGATCTTAACTGCAAAACTCGCAGGGTTTACACAGTCTTTTGTGGGCAATGATATATACACAGTAAAGGGCCACCTTCGTAGAAGCCCAGTTCTCACTCCACGGTCACGCTCTTCGCCAGGTTGCGGGGCTGGTCCACATCGGTGCCGCGGCGCACCGCGATGTGGTAGGCGAACAATTGGCAAGGGATGACGGACAGGATGGGCTGGAGGAGTTCCTCGGTCTGGGGCACCCAGATGACGTCGTCCGCCTTTTGGGCGATGAGGTCGTCGCCCTGATTCGCGATGGCGATGACTTTGCCGTCGCGCGCTTTCACCTGTTCCACCTGGCTGATCATCTTGTCGTAGACGTGGTCGCGCGGCACCAGGGCCACCACGGGCATGTCCTCATCGATGAGCGCGATGGGGCCGTGTTTCATCTCGCCCGCGGGATAGCCCTCGGCGTGGATGTAGGAGATTTCCTTGAGTTTGAGCGCGCCCTCCAGCGCGATGGGGTAGTGAATGCCCCGTCCCAGGTAGAGGAAGTTGCGCGCGCGGTAGTAGCGCGCGGCCAGGTCATGCGTCACCTCGTCCACCATGGCCAAAGTATCGCCCACCAACTTGGGCAACTGGGCCAAGGCCCTGGCGTGGCGCAACGCTTCCTCGCGGGTAAGAATGCCCCGTTGCTGAGCCAGGTACAGGGCCAGCAGGTACTCGTCCACCACGGAGGTGACGAAGGCCTTGGTAGAGGCGACGCCGATCTCGGGACCTGCCTGCATGTAGATGACGCCGTCGCTCACGCGCGCGGCCTGACTGCCCACCACGTTGACGATGGCCCATTTGCGGATGCCCTTGTTGCGCGCCTCCTCCAGCGCGGCCAGCGTGTCCACCGTCTCCCCCGACTGGCTGATGGCCAGCACCACGTCTGTAGGCTGCAGCAACGGGTCGCGATAGCGGAACTCGGAGCCGTAGTCCACTTCCACGGGGATGCGGGCGATGCGCTCGATGATGTATTTGCCCACCAGGCCCGCGTAGTAGGAGGTGCCACAGGCGACGATGTAGATGCGGGAGATCTGCTTGGCCTCCTCGGGCGTGATGTGCAGGTTCTCCAGGGTGACCTCGCCCGTGGCGAAGTTGACCCGCCCGCGCAGGGTGTCGGTCACGGCCTGGGGCTGCTCGAAGATTTCTTTCTGCATGAAGTGCTTGTACTCGCCCTTGGCCGCGGCCAGGGGGTCCCAGGGAATGGTGTGGACTTCGGGGGTGAAGGGTTCGCCCGTGTCCAGGTTGAAGTAGTGGACCTCGGTGGGGCGCACGACCGCGGCCTGGCGATTTTCCAGGAACACCATGCGCCGCGTGTAGGGGAGGATGGCGGGGATGTCCGAGGCGACGTAGTTTTCCCCCTCGCCCAGGCCAATGACCACGCCGCCCGCGTTGCCCAACCGCGCGGCGATGAGGGTGTCGGGGTGGTGGCGGGACATGAGGACGACCGCGCTGGCGCCTTCCAGGCGGCGCAGGGCCTCGCGCACGGCTTTCTCCAGGGGGTAGCCCGCGTGGAGCAGGCGGTCGATGAGGTGAACGATGACTTCGGTGTCGGTTTCGGACGCGAACCGAACGCCCTCGGCCTCTAGTTCCTCGCGCAGGGTGAGGAAG
Source organism: Anaerolineae bacterium (assembly GCA_026983525.1). GTDB lineage: Bacteria > Chloroflexota > Anaerolineae > JAADDB01 > JAADDB01 > S141-23. The sequence continues at coordinate 12,929 of JALWHQ010000348.1, forward strand.
TTTTCCACGATGCCGTTGTGCACCAGGACGACGTCCTTCTCGGGGTCGCTGTGAGGGTGAGCATTGTAGCGGGTGGGCTTGCCGTGAGTGGCCCAACGGGTGTGGCCGATGCCGATGTGGCCCGAGATGGGGGCCTGGGTCACGAGTTTGTCCAGATTTTGCAGTTTACCCACCTCGCGACGGATGTCCACGCGACCGTTGCGGTTCATGACGGCAATCCCCGCGGAGTCGTACCCGCGGTATTCCAAACGGTGAAGCCCCTCTAGAATGATGGGGGCCGCGTCTTTCGGCCCGACATAACCAACAATGCCGCACATGGGTGCCTCCTTTGGGTTGCAGGTTACAGCAGGTTACAGGTTGCAGGTTAAAAGTTGTAGGTTGAAGGTGGTTGAATAGGGCGCGCGGGATGGAAAGGTTGGGTTGGGAAGGAGAAGGTATGGACGTCGTACGTCACGCATTACGCATCACGCATTACGCATTACGAACGACGCCCGATGACGATGCGCGCGCCCGCGCGCGACTACCGCGCACGCCCCATCCGCTGTTTTCCTCCACCGCCACTGTGCCCTGTTTTGTCCCGCGGTCACCCGTGGGCTTTGTCAGGGCACTTGCTATTAGGGGACATCAGGGTGGTGGCGCACCCTGGGAGGCATCCGCCGATCTCTCGATTTTCCCTGGACGGGCGTCCAGGTTAGCCCTGCCCTGCGGCAGGGAACCTCCACCCTCGTCAACTTCGGGAGGTAGGACGGTGGACGATGGACGATAGACGATGGACGATAGCTTTAGGCTTTCTTACTATCGTCCATCGTCCAGGGTCCATTGTCCCCTTCCCCCGAAGCCCTGGCGCTTGTGTCCCCCTGAGATTTGGTTGAGAGTTTCACCTCCCTTCGTGCTGCTTCCGTCCGTTTGTACTCTGGCCCTCACCCCTCTCCCCCTGGCCCCCTC
>JALWHQ010000349.1 GCA_026983525.1 Anaerolineae bacterium
CGTCAACGGTCTATCGTCCTTGCCGGAGAGAGGTGAGCAGTCGCGAGAGGCGGTGCATCAGTTGGGGCAGGGTATGCACGTACATCCCGTACAATGTGGGGTACACGGGGTAATCCCACGCGCCGATCCAGCGGTGGAATTGGCCGCCAAACCCGCGTTTGAACTGGTACACCCCCCACAGCGGGTCGGATTCGACCAACTCGTCGGGCGCGCCCCACATGTCGTACACAGTACACCCGCGCGCCCGCGCCGCGCGCATCGCTTCCCATTGCAACAGGTGGTTGGGCATGTGCTTGCGCACCGGGCCACTTTTCGATGCTCCGTACATGTACCAGGCCCGGTCACCGAAATGGAAAAGGAGAAGCCCCGCCACCACCTCACCCTCCCACTCGGCGAAGAGGAGCACGGCCTTGTCCCGTTCCATGAAGTGGCGCCAGGTGCGCGCGTAGTACGCGTACGGGCGAATCAGGAACCCATCCCGCCGCGCGGTCTCCTCGTACAGCGCGTAGAACGTGGGGAGTTCCTCCACGCTCCCCGGCCGCACCTTGACCCCGCGTCGCCGAGCAAGGCGGATGTTGTACCGCCACTTGGACTTCATGCGCGCCAACAGGTCGTCCTCAGTCCCGCTCAGGTCGACCAATACCGTATTGCGGAACTGAATTTGCTGGGGGGAGACGCGCCATCCTTCCGCGCGGAGCACCTCCAGCACGCGTTGTCCTGCCGGTTCATCGGGTGAAACGTCGGGGTCGATTTTGAGGAAGATGAGGCGCAGGTCGCGGGCAACCTCGGTCAGGGCCCGCAGGACGGCTCGGGCTGTCTGGGTGTCCTCCCAATCGAGGATGGGGCCCTTGGGGACGTAGCCAATGCCCAAGGGCGTGAACGGCAGCGCGCGACGCAAGAGGAGTGCCTGGCCCGCGATCTCACCCGCGCGCTCGAACTTAAGGGGGTACGCCCACCATCCCGTCTGAGCCTTCACCTCCCCCCACTCCCACGTTTGCAACACGTGCGGGCGGGGGAACGCGAGGAGCCCACGGTTCCAATCTTCTGGATCATCGCAATGGATGGTCGTCATGTGCCGCACAAAAGGCCTCCTTCGGTGTCCGCTCAAACACCTCCAGCCGAAACACTACCGTCCACAACCTGGACAATCGCTCCCGCCCCTTCTTCAACACCGCGGTCCCTACGTCAAACAGCAGTTGTCACCGCCCGTTCTTGCGGAACGTCTGCCTCGCTCCTGCTTTTCCTGCTTCGTTTCCGTCTCAGGCGTGGTATACCACATCTCCCGGAAAATCGCGAGTTCGTTGCCATGGCACGAACGTTTTCTCAATACCGGACCGTCGATAAACGGCCACCGGCCGTGAGTAAGAGAGGCGAGTGGGAGAAGAAGGGTGGAAGAGGATCTACATGAGGCGGCTCGGCGAAGCCGAGCCGCCTCATGTAGACTCCCCCCTTTTCCTCCCTCCGCCTTTTTCCAAGCCTCGGGACTTTGTCAGAAGTCCACGTTAGGAGAGGAAGGTGGGAAAAGGGGGGAAGGAGAGGTACATAAAAGGGTTGGGGAAAAATTGTTAGAGGTGAGGCGCCGATGGCCCCGGGCCAAGCCTTTGCCCGGATGCTCACTTCACCGCATTGGGGATATCCTCTTGCTCACCGGCATATGTTTAACAGGAGGTGAGTGGTGAGCGAAGAGGGACTACAACCCCACAGGGAACAAGCCATCCATCTGCTCCGAAGCGGGCGCTCGGTTTCGGAAGTGGCACAGGTTCTGGGCCGCTCCGAGCGGTGGGTGCGCAAGTGGCGCCGGCGTTTCGAGCAGGAGGGCTGGGAAGGGCTCAAGAGCCGTTCCCGCCGTCCCAACGGTGGCAGCGTGTGTCAGGTTGGCGCCCAGCACGTTCGACATCCTCTCCCAGGTGTGGGGGGACACCCAGCCGCGCTTGCTGCCCCCCGCCGGACAGTTGCTCAGCACATCGTGGGTGTCGCCGGGGTCGTAGATTACGCCTGTGTCGGGATTGAAGCCGAACTCCCCAATGCTGGCGGAACTGTACGGCCAATCGGAACTGGCATCCGCGGCGCCACAGGCGTCGACCGTATTGGGGTTCTTCAGGTCGTGATTGTGGAGGAGGGCCTTGGCAAAGGAGTAGGCGCCCTTGCCGGGAACATCCACGGTGCTACCAGGCGTGTCGGGACCGATGGCGACCACGCCCCATCCCCCCGCGTGAGGGTACGTGGGCATGTCGGGGTGGGAGGATGCGAGGCCCTCGCCGGGAACCCACCCGTACACATGGTCCGCGTCCGGAAACGCGCCAACGAACGCGCGACCGATCACCTGGTCCAGCAGCCACATGTCGTTCAGTCGTTGGATGAGTTGGTGCTGCCCCGTCGAGGTCGCCAAAGAAGATGTCCAATCCAGGTAGCCGCTCCTGAGCGTGTAGACGATGCTGCCGTTGGGCACGGGGAGAATGCGCTCCAGATACCTGGCCGCGCCGCCATCGACGGCCCATCCATCGGCGTACTCCTCGCCCGTGTAGCCGGGCGGATGGTAGCGCACGCGCTGGCCCACAACCTTCAGCGTCTTCTGCTGGCGGAAGGTCACGCTGATGTAGCCCGTGGCCGGGTAGCGGTTGTTCGATTCGTCCGTCTCGGGGATGAGGTGCTCGGGGTCCACCACCGCGTACACGTCCACCGTCGTATCCTGCGTCGCGTTGACCTTGAACCAGATATCGACGCTGTCCTCGGTGGCCCGGTCCAGGGCGTTGAGCGCGGTTCCCGTCGCGTCCACATCGTGCCAGACGCCGTTGACGCGGAAGTAGAGGCGAACGGGCGCGCCCTCGTAGCGAGACCCCCATCCATTCAACTGGAGATAGATGCGGGCCACGGTGCCCTTGTTCATCACCAGCGGCAGGCTGTTGTCAGGCAACTTGCTAAGCCCTGGGTGACATTGAAGCACTGGACGGCTTGCGTCAGTTCGATGCCGCTAATGGACAGGTCCACGGGGACGGGCGGGGGCTGGACCGTGGTCGGAGGCAAAGATAGGAATCGGGTTTACGATGGACGAACTGGCCACAGGTGTCGGTGTCGGCGTGGGAGATTGCCAGCACACGACAAGTTGGGGTGGGGAACTCGTCTGGCGTGCGTAAATGTGCATGGAGCCGCTGCTCGTCCCCGTCAGAGCAATGCCGTATTGAGCACTTCCCGTATCTATCCAGTATTTCACCAGGGAAGTTACATCCCACTGATACAGGGATGGTCCGATGTATCTCACACTTCCGTAGGAACCAGACCATCCCCTGGTCGCTCCGTAATTCGTGAACTCATTCCAGTTGATGTTCTCCCACCAGTTACGGGTAATGCGATGGCTGGTTACCGTCCGTGGCGACAGGTAGGCCCCGAATGATGTGGCTCGCAGTGTGGCCCTCTGGAGGACCATCCCCGACGGTCGCGATACCGATGGGAATCGTATGAGGGCCGTGGCCGTCGTGCCTGCGTCGAAGTAGCTCCAGTACCCGTAACGATTGTTGCGAAAGGCCGCGTCGGAGATGATAAAGGTATCGGCGGTAGCCGTGTACGTTGAACATAGTGGGGGGGGCGGCGTGGGTGTCGGAGGTGGCGTGGGTGTCCATGTAGGTGTGGGTGTCGGCGTCGGTGCACCCTGTTGGTAGGCCCCAAAATAATATGGGCCATAATTTCCGCCCACTTGCACGTCAACCGTGTATTGAGTTGCTGTTGTCGGTGTCCACCCTGAAGGCAAGACGGCTTTTACCGTGTGGGATCCAGTTACTGAAGGTATATATACCCAATACCCTGAATTCGCGGCACCATAGAGGTTTGTTATCCAGGTGGTCCCCCGCCATATCTGAACGGTCGAGCCGGGGACAACCACCTCACCGGCGTCACGCACCCCATTATGATTGCTATCTACAAAAATGTATCCCCATATTTTAGGTTCATAATCATTGCACCAAGGGACATCGGCGGTATCGCTATAGAAAATGGCTTTTTCATTGTTGTTCGGATCTACGTCCTGAACAACCACTCCAGGACTCACCGCCTGGTTTATTGGGATGTAAACCGTGAAACTCAAGACCCCACCAGCCACATCTGCACCCAAGAAGTGATAGTTACTGTCTGCCGGGATAGTTTCCCCAGGGGGGCCATAGGTATCTATAATTACCTGTAAATTGGATAACGGATAAGTGGACCAAATCACCCTTGCTTTAGCGTATGTGTGGTAAAGAATTTGGGTATAGGGTGGGACAGGACCTGGTGGGTCAATTTCCTCTGACCTAATCTTACAGACAAATGCATCGATGAGCTCAAAATCCCCATTCAAGCCTTGCCCATACCCTACTTCAGGGCGAGCAACAGACACAAGCGCAATCAAGAGGGATACAAGCGTAATCATGCGGATGTATCGACGAACCATCTCTCTATTCTCCACTTTGAGATTTCTGCATGGCTACAGGTAGATAGAAGGTTTTACATTGGCGTATAGTGAAAGACAGATGGTTATCTTGGTCTTCCACCACTGTTATCCCCTCGGGGGGAACACACCCTACATCCGATTCGGTTAAATAGTAGCGCCCATTCGTAAACACGCGGCCCTTTAATGACCAGCGAATTGGAGGGGTTCCATTTATACTTACCGTCAGTTCTTCACTTTTATAGTGTATACGCTCACCCGCAAACATGGGAGTTCCCGGGCCAAAAGACAAAGAACGTGTTAAACTCTCGAATGGGCCAATCTCTCTATCATCTATATCGAAGACATTTTCTTCAATGCTGCCTATCTTCACCGAATCAATAGTTTGGTTGCTGAGCCAATCATATATATCTTTAGGAGACCAGAAATTCGGGTCCCCCGGTATGGCAGGGCCGTCATGTCCACCATTGAATACGATGAGGTCTACCGGGGCTTCTGGGTTATGGTTTATAATGGCGTTATACATATTCTCTGCGTGGTAGAGGGGAACCTTTTTGTCTTGGTTTCCGTGCATAATTATTATGGGGGTATTGATCAAGTTGCTCGCAAATAAGATCGGAGACCTCCTCTGGTATTCAAAAGGTTTCTGTTCCGGTGTCCCTCCTATTTCTTTTAGCATTTGAATATAGGCGGGAAGGTAATCATTCGCCCATAGTCTTAAATCCGTCGGTGAGGACATGGAGAATATTCCGGCAAAGTATGATGGATACTTAGCGGCAGTAATGAAGCCCACAAGTCCCCCCGCTGATTCTTGTATAATATAAACACGACTGCGGTCCACGTTATATGTGGCAAAAGCTTGATTCAACGCATCTATGATGTCATGTTGGGCTGGCACAGCGCCCATTGGCCTATATCCCTGACTCGTATCTGCCCCGCAATGTGCGGCTGGGTCACCGGGGTCACCAGGGATGGGTACAGGATTGACTCCGTGAAGTTCAGGAACTAAGAAAAGCCATCCCCTTCTGTCAGCCTCATTGGCTAAAGGATGATTTGTTGCAAATTCTTTGTGAGGCTCCAGCAACCTGCAAGAGAACATGCCATGTACAAATACCACTAATGGGGTCGGAGTAGAGTCCTTGTAGGAGGATGGTACTCTTATTGCCGCTTCTTGCAATGACCCATCCCATGAATTTCGATAACGGATAATATCCACCCTGATGTTAGAGGTGTCAACGGCACCAGAATACAAACTGGCGCCCTCAGTAAGGTCCACCCCTATTGCAAACATGGCTACTATAACAATACAGACAGATAAAATACGAGCATACATTCTTTTGAGCAATGTGCGCATATCCTTCTCCTTACCTATAACACCCTCTTTCGGCCAGCCTTCAACTTAGGAAGCGACCTGTAACCACGCCCTTCCCCTCGTCCCCATGCCCGGGCGGAAGTAACCGCATCGGCCCTTACTCTTGTACAGCCGAGGCTGAGATAAGAAAAACGAGCCTCACTCTCAGTACTATAGAGAGCGATGTAGGTAATGCCAAGGACAAGGAGAAAATTCAAGTTCATGACTGTATGGAGAAGTATACGTCTCCCCCACAGTAGTGTCAAGTTCTTCCTGTAGATTGGACGGGTTGTATCTCCTTGAAGGGCGACATGACCATGGACGACAGGTCAAGTGTCCGTCATGGACAGGTACACACGCCCGGTCACCCAGGTCTCGCTGGTCTCCATCAACAGGGCCGTAATCAGGCGCAGGCAGGAGGCCTCGTTGGGCAAGATACTCACCACCCGCGTGCGGCGACGTATCTCCCGATGAAGGCGTTCGACCATGTTCGTGGTCCGAATACGACGCCGATGCGCCTTGGGAAAGTCGAACACGGTCAATCCTTCCGGCAGGTTGCTTTCCACCCACGCCGCCAATTTCGGGGCTCGCTTCTGGTAATCCGCCACCGCCTCGGCCAGATACCGCTCGGCCGTCACCCTGTCTGGCGCCTGAAAGATGGCCCGACATGCCCAACACCTCCCGTTTGCCGTCCTCTCGCACGCCGATGGCCACCAACACCGCCATGTCGCGCACACGACCATCGACCCGCACCTGCTCGTAGCGTGCATCCAGATACACGTAGGCCTGGCTCAAGGGGCGCTCCCGCCACTGGGCCAACACTTCGTCCAGTTGCGCAGCCGCTTTGCTCACCTGCGCCGACGATACCTCTACCCCGAACAGCCGTTCCACCACCTCGCTCACCTTGCGGGTCGAGACCTCCTGCACATACATCTCCGCCAATGCCAGGTGCAGAGCCCGCTCACTTCGCATCCCCTTCTCCAGGGCCGAAGGATAAAATCCCCCCTCCCGCACCTGAGGCATGGCAAAGGTGGTGGGCCCTAACCGCGTCTTCACCGTCTTCGATTTGTATCCGTTGGCATAATCCCGTCGCTCCGGCGTCTACTCATAGGGCTTCGCCCGCAAATACGCCTCCCGCTCCAATCGCATGGCCAGGTTGACCAGAATGCGCACCAACTCCGGCAAGTACTCCAATCCCTCGACCACCAATTTACTCAAAAGCGACTCCGACACACTCTGCTTGTAGGACATGTGCATTTCATTAGGATCTTCTTCCCGTCCTTCAACGATATTGTGCTACAATATCCCGCTGTGATACTGTATTGGGGGAAGGGAAACGTTTATGCGATTGGTGACCTACAACATCCACTACTGGGCGGACATGTCGGGGCGGCCTAATGTGTCCGCCGTGGCGCGCATTCTGCGCGAGGCCAAAGCGGACGTCATCGGCCTCAACGAAGTGCTGCACCCCATGTACACGCCCCAGGGGCCTCGTTATCCCCTCATCGAATTGGCCGAAGAACTGGGCTTTTACTGGACGTTCGGGCCCAGTTTCGAGCAAAGCGCCACCCGTTTCTGGCCTGGCATCCTGGGCAATGCCGTGCTCAGCCGTTATCCCATTGCCAAGAGCCACAACATTCCCCTGCCGTCGGTCCCCTTGCGCAAGCAGCGCACCCTGTCCCACACCACACTCTTGGTCCACGGACAGCCCGTCGTCGTCCTGGTGACCCACCTGGATCACCTGCTCACCATTGCCCGCCGACGCCAGTTCCAGACCATCGCCACCGTGATGCAGCACATTCACGTGCCCCACGTGCTCATGGGCGATTTCAACACCCACACGCCGGTGCGGGGCCGCTTCTGGCACGGGGAACGCATCATTCGCCTCTTGCGGGAACTGAATTACGAGGACGCGTTCGCGCGCGTGGGGATCGGGCGAGGCTACTCCTACCCCACGGCCTTCCCCTTCTTCCGTTTGGACTACGTGTGGGTTCCCCAGGAGTGGGCGTGGGCCTTGGACACGGCGTGTGTCATCGACACCCCCCTGGCGCGGCGCGCGTCCGACCACTTGCCCGTGTGTGTGGGCTGGCACATCGATGCCTTGTTCAAACAGCGAGACCACAGAGGAGAACGCCACCATGCCCGAGATATTCCACTGGTTAACCAACGAGAGACAGCGCATTGCCTCTATGATGCATGTTCCTGAGGAAGCGTCAGGGCCGTTCCCGGCCGTACTGATGATGCACGGGTTTTCGGGCGACCGGGTTGAGAGCCACTTTTTGTTTGTGAAAACAGCGCGCGCGCTGGCCGAAGCCGGATTCGTGGTCCTGCGCTTTGACTTTCGCGGCAGCGGGGAGAGCGAAGGGCGCTTTCAGGACGTCACCGTGGGCAGCGAGGTCAGCGATGGGCTGGCCGTGTTGGACTGGCTGGCCGCGCGCCCCGAGGTCGACCCCCGGCGCCTGGCACTGCTGGGCCTGAGCATGGGCGGCTGCGTGGCCTCTCTCATCGCCGGTCAAGACGAGCGAGTGAAGGCCCTTGTTCTGTGGGCCGCCGTTGCCGACCCCATGGGCCTTTTCGTCGAACTGCAGAAAACCACGCCCATGCCTCCACCCCTGGGGATTCAGCCTGATGGCACGGTGGACTTGGGCGGCTACCTGATGGGGCCCGAGTTCATCCGCACGCTGCCCGACGCCCGTCCACTGGAGGCCGTGCAGCGCTACACAGGGCCCGCGCTTATCGTGCACGGCACCCAGGACCCGACCGTGCCTCCCCGCCACGCCGAAATGTACAAGGAGGCCCTGGGCGAACGGGCCCAACTCGTCTGGGTAGAAGGCGCGGATCACACCTTCTCCGCTCACGTGTGGGAGCAGAAAGCCATCTCCACCACCCGCGAGTGGCTACTGGCCCATATCTGACACCCAATACCCAATACCCGATACCCGATACCCAATACCCGATACCCAATACCCGATACCCACCATCCTCCCATCTACATGAGGCAAGCCATGCGTGTGGTCACCTACAACATCCAGTACTGGACGGGAATCGACAAGCAGCGGGATCCGGCGCGCACCATCGATACGGTCGTGGACATGGCGCCGGACATTATCGCCATGCAAGAGGTCGTGCACCCCCTGCCCCTGGAGGACGGTACCCCCGCGCTGGCGCGCCTGGCCCGGCGTCTTGGAGGCGAATATATCTTCACCGAGATTTGGCCCGCGGGCACCTTTCCCCACATTCCCGCGGGGATGGGCCTGGCCCTCGTGTCCCGCTACCCCATCCTGGCCCACGCCTCCCACCGCCTGAACCACCCCGGGCCGGGGGATGTCCGCTACCTGCTCGAGGCGCGCCTGTTGCTGGATGATGACCGATACCTGACCGTGTACGTCACCCACCTGGAGTGGCGGTGGGAAGAGGTGCGTGTGGAGCAGGTGCGCTCTTTGCTCCTCTGGACGACGCGCGACAAGGGCAAGCCCCACTTACTCTTGGGCGACTTCAACGCCGTCCATCCCGATGATGCGGCCGAGGTAGAGCAAACGACGGGCACCCCCTGGGCAGAATACGCGACCTCCCTGCCCGACCTCTTTCGTCGTCAGGGGGATCCCCACCCGCGCGCCATTGCTCGCCTCTTGAAAGCCGGATATGTGGACGCCTTCCGAACCGTGGGGGAGGGGGATGGGCGCACCTACACCACGGCCGAACCCACCTTGCGCCTCGACTACTGTTTCGTCGACCCCTCTATTCAGGGGGGGCTGCAGCGGGCGCGACGTTGGGAGAGCGACCTGGCCCGCGTGGCATCGGATCACTTTCCCCTGGTCGTGGACATGGCGTTTCCGTCCGAGCAGGAAGGGGTACGGTGAACCTACGGGCCTGGTATGACGCGTACTGGTCGGAGAAGGGGGACAGGGTTGACCGGGCGCGGCTGGAGCAACTGGCCTCGCACGTGGCCCAGGGCGCGCGCCTCCTCGTCGTGGACAGTGGCAACGGCGTCTTGGGGGGCATGTTGCGGGCGCGCGGGTATCGCGTCTTCGCCACCGACCTGAGCGGTGTCGCCTGTCGGCTCTCCCGGGCCAAGGGCCTGCTCCCCATCCAGGTGGACCTGGATGCCGGGGGATTGCCCTTTGCCTCCGCCACCTTTGACATCGTCGTCAGCGATAGTGGCCTGGAGCATCGGTTTTTCGTCGATCCGGTGCTGGACGAGATCGTTCGCGTGTTGCGGCCGGGCGGCCAGTTTTTGCTCCTGCTCCCCAATATTGCTCACTGGTGGGTGCGCTGGAACCTGCTGCGCGGCCATTTCCCCATTGCCCGTAACACGCCCACCGACTTCACCCACCTGCGCCATTTCACCCTGTCCGATACCCGCCGCGCCCTGGAAGCGCGCGGCCTGAAGGTGGTCCACGTGGACGGCGTGGCGTCCTTGTGGGTTTGGCAGATGTACCCGACCTACTTCCGCTGGCCTCTGGTTCGGCGCGTGTACACCTGGCTTGCCCGTCGTCGCCCCTCCCTTTTCGCCCGCGACTTCATCCTTGACGCGAGGAAAGCCCCATGAGTCTGGGCCGCCAGGTTCGCTCTGGGGTGTTCTGGGTGGCGCTGGCCAGCGTCCTGACCCGCGCGCTGAGCATCCTCACCCGCTTGGTGCTGGCCATTCTCCTCACGCGCGAAGCCTTCGGCATTGTGGCCGGGGCCAACCTCTTCATCGACGTCCTCTACCTCATCCAGGAGGCGGGCTTTGGTTCCGCGCTTATCTACTTCCGCGGGAAGGACGAGCGGGAGGAGGAGGCAGCAGAGCACACCGCGTTTTGGTTCGTGCTGGGCATGGCCGTCGTGCTTTACGCCCTGGTGCTTGTGTTTGCGCCCCTGGCCGTGCCCTTTGCTCGCGACCCCAATCCCCTCATCGCGCCTGTGCTGCGGGTGTTGGGCATCTCCCTCATCATCGGCGCGTTTGCGCGCGTGCCCATGGTGCGTCTATCCAAGCAGATGGACTTCCGGCGTCGGGCTGTGCCTGAGGTAGGGCCCAACCTGGTCAACGTGGCCGTGGCCCTTCCCCTGGCCGCACTGGGGTTCGGTGTCTGGAGTCTGGTGTTCGGACGGCTGGCATCTTCAGTAAGTCAAGTGATATTCGCCTGGTGGGTGACGGACTGGCGCCCGCGCTTGGTGTTCGTGCCCCACCTGGCCCGCGACCTCTTCGCTTACGGAAAGCACATCGCCGGTTCGCAACTCCTCATCCTGGGCATTACCAACATCGACGACCTGTTCGTCATTCGCTTTTTGGGATGGGGGCCGGAGGGGGTCTACGACAACGCGTACCGGTTCTCCAACCTGCCCGCCACGCAGATCACTACCGTGGTCAATCGGGTCATGTTTCCGGCCCTGGCCCGCATTCGGGACGACATGGCCTACTTCCGCCACGTCTATTTCCGTGCTCTCTCCTACGTCTCCCTTTTCTCCGTGCCCGTGGCCGGGGCGACCATCCTCTTCGCGCCCGATTTCGTCCACCTGATCGGCGCGGAGAAGTGGCGGGACATGGTCGTGCCCATGCAGTACCTGGCCGTCTACGGCTTCATGCGTTCTCTGGCCGCGAACATGGGCAACGTCTACCGGGCCGGAGGGCGTCCCCAGTATCTCACCTACATTGCGACCTGGCGTTTGGCGACCATGCTCCTGCTGTTGTATCCTTTCACCGTTCGGTGGGGCATCGTGGGAGTAAGCCTGCTCTCCGCCCTGGTGGCCCTGGTCGATTTCGTGATCTCGATTGCGCTGGCCAATCGCATTCTCCGGACGGGTTGGGCGGATTACGTGCGCGCGTTGGGACCCACAGTGGGCGTAGGGTTCCTGGTCACTGGGGGAATGGCCGCACTGTTGCTGGCCTTTTGGCCCCAGTCGGGCATCCCCCGCCTGTTGGGTGGCGGAGCACTGTATCTCGCCCTGTACACCTTGCTCATCTTGGCCTTCTGGGAAGACCCCCGTACCCGCTTGCTGCAACGCCTTCAGATGAGGAGGTAAGTTCCCATGGTGCGGTGGAGCCGGTCTTTTTCTTATACGTTTCTGGTGCTCTATGGGTTATCCACGTTTATTATTGTGGTCTTTCCCCCGCGCATGTTGTTGCCCCTGATCATCATGGTGACATTGACCAGCGTCTTCTTCTTTCTGTTCGCGCTTACGCACGGCTGGTATATCCTGGGGCGGAATCGCGTGCTCACCCTTTTGGGTCTCACTTTTGTGGTGGCCTTCATCATGGAGGCTGTAGGTGTAATCTCGGGCTGGCCCTTTGGCCCTTATTACTACACGGATAGGTTAGGACCGAAGATCCTTGGGCTGGTACCGTTCACCATCCTCATTGCCTGGTTCATGATGGTGTACACGGCCCAACAGGTAGTCGAGCGCATTGTGACCCCGTATTTACCTTCTCGTTTGAACCTTGGACGCGGGATTTGGTTGGTCTTGTTGATTGCCATGGCTTTGACTGCATGGGACCTGGTCATGGATCCATTAATGGTCTCCCGCAGGCATTGGGTGTGGACGGTGCGCGGGGCTTACTTTGGGATTCCGGTGCAAAACTATCTGGGGTGGATGCTGACCAGCATTATCATCTACGGACTCTACTACTTGATCTATCCGGAGATGCCGCGCCACGAAAATGGGGATTCCGTTCTGCCCGTGTGGGCTTACATCATTACGTGGATGGCGAATGTCATTGTGGCCTTCCGGGCCGGGTTCTGGGGGCCGGGTTTGGTGGGCTTTTTTGCCATGGGCGCCTTCGCGCTGCTGGGGTTGGGGACGGTAAACACCACGCGAGAGTGAGCCTTCCCTGCATCTTTTGTCGATTTTGTGGGGAGGTATCAGGGGGCGGGTATCAGATATTAGGTATTGGGTATCGGATATCGTGTCTTCAATACCTGATACCCGATACCTAATACCCAAGATCAACATACTGAAAAAGTAAATATAGACATATCATCCGAAATGAGTGAACGGCCGGTTATCCTTTGAGTAACTCTTGGGCGCTGCGCAAGCCGGCCTCGGTGGGCGCGCCGAGCATGACCGCCAACTCGCGCACCCTCTCTTCGCCCTCCAGCACGCGCACCCGCACCACCGTGCGCCCGCCCTCCTCCTGTTTGATCACATTCAAATGGTGATCGCCGTGCGCGGCCAGTTGGGGCAGGTGAGTCACGCACAGCACCTGGTGCGACTGGGCCAGTTGGTGGAGTTTGCGACCCACAACGCCCCCCACGCGACCGCCGATCCCCACGTCGATTTCGTCGAAGATGAGGGTGGGCACAGGGTCGGCGTGGGCGAGGACGGTCTTCAACGCCAGCATGAGGCGCGCCGTCTCACCCCCTGAGGCCACCCGCGCCAGGGGGCGCAACGGTTCCCCCGGATTGGTGCTCACCAGGAACTCCACCCGATCCACGCCCGTGCTGTCGAACGCCAGGCGACGTCCGCCGACGGGCACGCCGCGGGGATCTTCCTCCTGGCGGATGTCCACATGAAAGCGGGTGTTCCCCATGCGCAGTTCCTGGAGTTCCGCTTCCACCGCGCGGGCGAGGTTCTCCGCGGCTTCCTGCCGCTTGGCCGAGAGGGCGGCCGCGAGTTCGCCCACGCGCGCGAGCAGTCGCGCCTCTTCCTCTTCCAATTCTCCGATGCGTTCGTCCGCGCTGCCGATGTTTTCCAGTTCCTCGGCCGCGCGCTCCGCATAGGCCAGGATCTCCTCGATGGTGTCACCGTACTTGCGCTTCAGGCCGCGAATGAGGGCCAGGCGTTCCTCCACCTCTTCCAGCCGTTGGGGATTGAACTCCACCTGTTCCCGATAGTCGCGCAATGCCCGCAGCAAGTCGCTCACCTGGTCGGCGATCAGGTCGGTCTGTTCGGCCAGGGCGTTCAAGTCCTCGTCCATGTGGGTCAGCCGGGCAAGGCGCTCCTGTACTTGCCCCACCAGGTCGATGGCCCCGAGCGTCGTGCCCATGTCCCCTTCCAGAGCCAGGATCGCTTCCTCGATGCCTTGGATGAGGTGCTCGGCGTGGGCGAGGCGGCGACGTTCCGATTCCAGGGCCTCGTCCTCGCCCGGCTCCAGGTTG
>JALWHQ010000350.1 GCA_026983525.1 Anaerolineae bacterium
GGGTGGGTTTGGCCCAAAGGGAGATATGCGGGTAGAATAGGGGTATCCTTTTAACGGTAGCATGGAGGGGCGGCGGGTGCAGGATCTCTGTCCTCGCGAGGGATGTTTCGCCGTATTTGGGTGAGGTATGGGGGTAAGGAGGAATCGGGATGGCCCAGGCGCTCTATCGGAAGTATCGCTCTCAGACGTTCGAGGAAGTCATCGGGCAGGAGCATGTGACGATCACGCTGCGTAATGCCTTGCGTGAGGGGCGCATTTCCCACGCCTATCTGTTCAGTGGGCCGCGCGGTACGGGCAAGACGAGCACCGCCCGCATCCTTGCCAAGGCCGTCAATTGTCTCAACCCCGATCCCGAACAACGCCCCGACAACACCTGCCCCATTTGTGTGGCCATCAATGAGGGCCGCCTGGTCGATTTGGTGGAGATGGACGCCGCCTCCCACACCAGTGTCGATCACATTCGCGAACTCATCGAGCGGGTGAATTTTGCGCCCACCGAAGCACGCTACAAGGTCTACGTCATCGACGAAGCCCACATGCTCTCCAATGCCGCGTTCAACGCCCTTCTCAAAACCCTGGAAGAACCGCCCGAACACGTCATCTTCGTCCTGGCCACCACCGAGCCGCACAAGATTCCCGAGACGGTGCTTTCCCGCTGTCAGCGCTTCGACTTTCGCCGTATCCCCGCTTCCCTCATTGTTCAGCACCTGCAACACATTCTCACCCAGGAAGGGCGGGAGGCAGAGCCGGCCGCGCTGGAGCACATCGCTCTGGCGGCCGAGGGGTGCATGCGCGATGCGGTTAGCCTCCTGGACCAATTACTTTCCTACGGAAGTGGTATAGTCACGCTGGAGCAGGTGGAATCCGTGTTGGGGGTGGTGCCGGGCGCGACCCTGGCCCAGTTCGTGGACGTGGTGGCCGCGCGCGGGGGCGGCAAGTTGTTGGCCGCGTTGCACGATTTGGTGGCCCGGGGCATCGAATTGCGCCAGTTCACCGCCCAATTGACCCGTTACCTGCGCGATGTCCTGCTGGTGCGCGTGGGCGGCCGCGACGCGCTGCCCGACCTCCCCGCGGAGCGCCTGGAGATTTTGGAAAGGCAAGCCCGGCAATTCACCCCTGCCCATTTGATGATGGCCGTGCGGCGTCTCACCCAGGTTGCTCAGGACATCCGAAGCGGTGTAGAGGCCCAGTTGGCCCTGGAACTCGCCCTGCTGGACATCATCACCTGGCAACCCTCGGCCCGGGCCGACGTTGGTGTTGCCCCCACGGAGAGGGCACCTGCCCAAGCACCGGTTCCACAGACAACGACTCCCCCACCCTCGGAGGGGGGCCCCATTCCCGTGGGCGGGGATGACGAGGCGTTGGAACGATTGCGGAAGCAGTGGAAGCGCGTCATCCACTGGTTCCGTGAACATCGGCGGTTCAAAATTCAGGCCGCGTTGGGAAGTGCTCGGCCCGCGCGTGTGTCCGACAACACCGTAGACATCGTCTTCAAAAACAAGTTCTCCCTGGATATGATTCAGCAAGCCGAGAACTTGCGCCTGGTGGAAAATCTCATCTCCCAAATCCTGGGAGGTCAGTACAAGGTCTTTTGTGCTCTGGAGAAGGAGTACAGGCCCGACATGGCTCGCCCTTCTGCCTCGGGGGGTGAATCCGAGCCACAAAGCCGCATGTCCGAAGTCTTGCAGGACGAATTGGTACAGGAGGCGGTAAGACGAGGGGGGCGCATCGCGGATATCCATTGATGTGTGGTATCCTCCCTTGTGCAAGCAGGTCCATATGCTTAGGCTCACGGGAGTGTGCGGTTAGCATGCTCCCGTTGTTTGTTGGGCAAAGAAGTGGGGGATGAAAGGTGGGGAAGCCCCCGATCTACAACACTTTGATGACCGTCCGCCGTGCAGAAGCCGATAGCAGAAGAGAGGTATCTTCCCAAAAAGAGGAAATATTCTGAAAACCGGTATAATTGTAATCAAATTGTCAGGGTTAGTAGGCAAGTTTTCTGTTATCCTTAAAGGAGGGAGGATCGCGTAATGGCTCGACCGAAGAAGCGAAAAATGCCCCGAGGTATGAAGTCGAGTGGTCTGGGCGGTTTTGGAGGAGGTTCTCCCATGGATTTGATGGCTCAGGTCCAGAAGATGCAGGAGGAAATGGCCCGGGTACAACAGGCACTGGCCGAAGAGGTGCTCGAGGTGACGGTCGGTGGAGGCGCGGTGCGGGTGACGATCACAGGCCAACAGGAAGTACGCGCTATCGAAGTGGACCCGGAACTGCTCGATCCGGAAGAGGTGGAAATGCTACAGGATATGCTGGTGGCCGCGATCAATCAGGCCATTGAGAAGTCCCAGGCTCTGGCAGCAGAACGCCTGCAGGCGGTCACGGGCGGTCTTTCCCTGCCGGGGCTCTTCTAAACGAAGAGGAAAGCGAGGCATACAGCAGTGACACCATCAGATCCGATTGAGCGACTGATCGATGCGTTTTCGCGGCTGCCGGGCATTGGCCCGAAAACCGCGGCCCGACTGACGTACTTCCTGTTGCGAGCGCCTGACGAACTGGCCCTGGAATTGGCTGAAGCGCTACGAGACTTAAAAGAGAGGGTGCGTTATTGCCGCCGCTGTTTCAACGTGGCAGAAGGGGAGTTGTGCGCGATTTGCGCGGATGAACATCGCGATTCACGTCTTATCTGTGTGGTTGAGGAACCGTTGGACGTGGTGGCAATGGAGCGCTCCGGAGCGTATCGGGGGGTGTATCACGTGCTACATGGTGTGATCAATCCCCTCGAAAACGTGGGGCCTGAAGACTTACGCATTCGGGAGTTGATCGAACGGGTGCAGCGCGAGGAGGTGGATGAAGTCATCCTGGCCACAAACCCCAATATGGAAGGTGAAGCGACGGCCATGTACATTGCTCGACTGTTGCGCCCGTTAGAGGTGCGGGTCACCCGCCTTGCCCATGGGCTGCCCGTGGGCGGAGACCTGGAATACGCGGATCAACACACCCTGGCGCGCGCCCTGGAGGGCCGTCATCCGTTGGATATATAAAGGAGCGTTCCTACAATCGTTGGGCTCGGGCTCTTTGCCGCATGCTCAGCGGCGAAATAGGGAGAGGATGGATTTCTTGGTGATGACTGTACAGCGTATGTATGCGGCTAAGAACGAGGATCGGGGCCGGCAGGATAGCGTAGAAGAGGGTGAAGTCGAGGGAATTTCACGACAGACGTCGTCTTACTCCATTGATGGTCCCTTGGACGGAATGCGAGCGGCCATTGCGAGGGAACGATATCGTCTGCAGCGGCTGGTTGTGGCCTTAGAAGGAATGAGGCGCCGCTCCACGGAAGAGGCCGTTTTCCAGGAATTAGCCGACGCGTTTAAAGATATATTTTCCGTCCCCCTCGTGCGTGTGTTGCGGTA
>JALWHQ010000351.1 GCA_026983525.1 Anaerolineae bacterium
ATCACGTATGGCCTGCGAGGGCGCAAAGGAGGTAAAGGGACATGAGCAAGCAGAAGTTTGAGCGCAAGAAGCCGCATGTGAACATTGGGACGATTGGGCACATTGACCACGGGAAGACGACGTTGACGGCGGCGATTACGCGGGTGCTGTCGACGGCGGGGTTTGCGGATTTTACGCCTTTTGAGGAGATTGACAAGGCGCCGGAGGAGCGGCAGCGCGGGATTACGATAGCGATTGCGCACGTGGAGTATGAGACGGAGAAGCGCCATTATGCGCACGTGGATTGTCCTGGGCATGCGGACTACATCAAGAACATGATTACGGGTGCGGCGCAGATGGATGGGGCGATTTTGGTGGTGGCGGCGCCGGAGGGTCCGATGCCCCAGACGCGGGAGCACGTGTTGCTGGCGCGGCAGGTGGAAGTGCCGGCGATGGTGGTGTTTTTGAACAAGATTGACATGATGGACGATGAGGAGTTGATTGAGTTGGTGGAGTTGGAGTTGCGGGAGTTGTTGGACCAGTACGGGTATCCTGGGGATGAGGTGCCCATTGTGCGCGGGAGTGCGCTGAAGGCGCTGGAGTGTGGCTGTGGCAAGCGGGAGTGTCAGTGGTGTGGGGCGATATGGGAGTTGATGGATGCGGTGGACGAGTACATTCCGTTGCCGCAGCGTGATGTGGACAAGCCGTTCCTGATGCCGATTGAGGATGTGTTCTCGATTAAGGGGCGCGGAACGGTAGTGACGGGGCGGATTGAGCGCGGTCGGATTCGGCCGATGGATGAGGTGGAGATCGTGGGGCTGGGGCCGACGCGGAAGACGGTGGCGACGAGCATCGAGATGTTCCGGAAGATCTTGGATGAGGGGATAGCGGGCGATAACGTGGGGGTGTTGCTGCGCGGTATAGCGAAGGACGAGGTAGAGCGGGGGATGGTGTTGGCGGCGCCTGGGAGCATCACGCCGCACACGAAGTTCAAGGCGGAGGTGTACGTGCTGAAGAAGGAGGAAGGAGGGCGGCACACACCGTTCTTTGATGGATATCGTCCGCAGTTTTACATTCGGACGACGGACGTGACGGGGACGATTCACCTGCCCGAGGGCGTGGAGATGGTGATGCCTGGGGACAACGTGAACCTGACGGTGGAGTTGTTGAAGCCTGTGGCGGTGGAGCAGGGAACCCGGTTTGCCATTCGTGAAGGTGGTCGCACCGTCGGCGCCGGCGTCGTAACGGAGATTATCGAATAATAGGTGTGGGGGCACGCGTTCGCGTGTCCCCACGCGCGGTTATTTGGGGGTGACGTGATGCCAAGGCAGCAGCGCATACGTATCAAATTGAAGGCGTACGATCATCGGGTGTTGGATCGTTCGGCTCGCGATATTGTTGAGGTGGCAGAGTCTACGGGCGCGCGTGTGGTGGGGCCAGTGCCTCTGCCCACAAAGATTGAGCGCTTCACCGTTATTCGCGGTCCGTTCATCGACAAGGACTCGCGTGAGCAGTTCGAGATCCGCACTCATAAGCGCCTAATTGAAGTCATTGAACCCAGTCAAAAGACGATTGATAGTTTGATGCGCTTGAGTCTGCCTGCAGGTGTGGACATTGAGATTAAGTTATGAGTAAGGTTAGAGGTTAAAGGTTGAAAGTTGAAGGTTGAAGGTTAAAGGTTGTGCCTTGGCCCAGAATGGCCTTCTTCCTATAACTTCTAACTTTTAACCTGTAACCTGTAACCATTGTGGGATGATGAGCCTTGATGCCGGGCTACAGTCCCAGGGAGGCTAACCGTGAAAGGCATTCTTGGTCGCAAAATTGGAATGACGCGAATTTTCAACGAAAAGGGTGAGGTTGTACCGGTCACTGTTATTCAGGCCGGTCCCTGCTATGTCACCCAGGTAAAGCGCACCGAGACCGATGGCTACGAAGCCATTCAGGTAGGATTTGAAGAAGTTCATCCCAACCGACTCAACAAACCGCGATTGGGACACCTCAAGAAGCACGGTCTTCCCGCGCTGCGCATCCTGCGAGAGTTTCGCGTGGAGGATGCCAGCCAATATGAGGTAGGGCAAGTCCTCACCGTGGAGATGTTCCAACCCGGCGATCTGGTGGATGTGACGGGCACATCCAAGGGTCGCGGCTTCCAGGGCGGCGTCAAGCGCTATGGATTTGGCGGCGGCCCCAAGACGCATGGTCAATCCGACCGATGGCGAGCGCCGGGCTCTATTGGCGCGGGGACGTTTCCCGGTCGCGTGCTGCCCGGCACGCGCATGGCCGGGCGCATGGGGAACCGCCGTGTGACCGTGCAAAATTTGGAGGTGGTGCGCGTGGACCCGGAGCACAATCTCATTCTTGTGAAGGGAGCCGTTCCGGGCCACAAGAAGGGTCTGGTGATGATTCGTCAGGCTGTGCGGCCGGGTAAGCGGGGCAAGAGGAAAGAATAATCTCCAACCTCTAATCTCCAATCTCCAATCTCAAGGTTAGAGATTAGAGGTTGGAGATTGAGGAAGCCATATGAATCGGAGAACGGCGATGCTCGTACCGGTGTACAATATCGAAGGCGAACAGGTTGGCGAGGTTGAATTGAACGATGCCATCTTTGGCATCGACCCCAATGTGCCTGTGATGCATCAGTACCTGGTGATGCAGTTGTCCAACGCGCGTCAAGGCACACACAGCACCAAGACGCGTGGGGAGGTCTCGGGCGGTGGGCGCAAGCCCTGGCGACAAAAGGGCACGGGTCGTGCTCGCCAGGGGAGCATTCGCGCGCCCCAATGGGTTGGAGGTGGTACCGTATTCGGGCCCAAGCCGCGCTCCTACCGCAAGGATATGCCCAGGAAGATGCGCCGGTTGGCCTTGCGGTCCGCGCTTTCTGTCAAGGCTGCGGAAGGGCGCATCAAGGTGCTCGACGATATCGACCTGCCGGAGATCAAGACCAAGGCCATGGTTCGGGTGCTGGAAAATTTGGACGTCGAGGGGAGCGCGCTCATTCTTTTGCCCGAGAGCAACGAAAGGGTCGAACTCTCCGCGCGCAATTTGCCCGACGTCAAAACCCTTCGGGCCTCCTACGTAAACGTGCGCGACCTCTTGGGTTATGAGACGATTCTTTTGCCTTTGAAAGCCCTGGAGGTTATCGAGCAGATTTTGGCGCCCACTAAGTCGTAATGAGGGGAGGGGAAAGGATGAACCCCTATCAGATTATCAAGCGTCCGGTAGTCACGGAAAAGGCAACCCAGTTAGCATCTGATGAGAACACGTACGTGTTCGAGGTGGACCGGAACGCAAACAAGATTCAGATCAAGAAAGCGATCGAGCAAATCTACGGTGTTCATGTGGAATCGGTGCGTGTGGTGAACGTAAAACCCAAGCGTGGGCGCTGGGGACGTAAGACGGTGGTGCGCAAGCACGCCTGGAAAAAAGCGTATGTCCGCCTGCGCGAGGGGGATTCCATCCAACTGTTTGAGGGCGTATAGGAGCGGCTATCATGGGCATTAAGGTGTACAAACCCACGTCGCCCGGTCGGCGTGGTATGAGCGTGCTGACATTTGAAGAGATTACGAAGACGGAGCCCGAGCGCTCTCTATTGGCCCCCCGTAAGCAGAAGGCGGGCCGCAACAATCAAGGGCGCATCACTGTGCGCCACCGTGGGGGCGGGCATAAGCGGCGCTACCGCATCATTGATTTCAAGCGGGATAAGTGGGGTATTCCGGGTAGGGTCGTTTCCATTGAGTACGACCCGAACCGCTCGGCCCGCATCGCGCTTGTGGCTTACGCCGACGGTGAGAAGCGGTACATCATTGCGCCCATCGGCCTTTCCGTGGGGGACACGGTAATGTCCGGCCCTGGCGCGGAAATTCGACCCGGCAACGCGCTGCCCTTGGGGGAAATCCCCCTGGGCACCACCATCCACAATATCGAGTTGACCCCGGGCAAGGGAGGGCAACTGGTGCGCGCGGCCGGTACGTCCGCGCAGTTGGTGGCCAAGGAGGGCGACTACGCGATTGTGCGTTTGCCCAGCGGTGAGATGCGCAAGATTCACGTGCGCTGCATGGCCACCGTGGGCCAGGTGAGCAACCCCGACCACATCAACGTTAACTTGGGGAAGGCGGGCCGCCGTCGCTGGTTGGGCTGGCGTCCGACCGTGCGCGGTTCGGCGATGGATCCGGAGGCGCACCCGCATGGTGGTGGCGAAGGGCGCGCGCCTATCGGTTTGCCTGGCCCCAAGACGCCGTGGGGCAAGCCTGCTCTGGGCTACAAGACACGCCGCAAGTTCAAGCCGTCGGATAAGTTCATCGTACGCCGACGCAAGTAGGTTGCAGGTTACAAGTTACAGGTTAAAGGTTGAAGGTTGGTGGTTGACCGACGAGAGGAGGCGTATCGTCAACCTCCATTTTTCAACCTCTAACCTTTAACCTTTAACCCGATTTCGGGGGGTGCGCATATGAGTCGGTCGCTGAAGAAGGGGCCGTATATAGACCAGAAGTTACTGAAGAAAATCGAGGAAATGAACCGTACGGGTGAGCGGCGGGTGATCAAGACCTGGTCGCGGGCGTCGGTTATCTTCCCGCAAATGGTGGGGCACACCATCGCGGTGCACGATGGGCGACGACATGTACCCATCTATATCACCGAGCAGATGGTCGGGCACCGCCTGGGTGAATTCGTGCCCACCCGCACGTTCCGCGGCCACATCGTCAAGGAGAAGAAGACCCGCCGCTGATCGGTTGCGCCTGTTCGGTGAACGCCTATTTGGCCGGACAGGGACGCTGAACATCGCATGATTACCCGATTGGGGGATGGATATTAGGGGGAACAATGGCAAACGAGTACGGTTTCGAATTGCCAAAGGTGCGGGCGGTCGCTCGCTACATACCGATTTCACCGCAGAAGGCGCGGCTGGTTGTCAATCAGATTCGCGGGATGCGGGCGCTGGACGCGCTGGAACTGTTGCGCTTTATGCCCCAACGCGCGGCCAAGCCTGTGGCCAAGGTGTTGGCCAGCGCCATCGCCAACGCGGATCACAACGAGGGGCTGGACACAGAAGCCCTGTACATCAGCCGCATCTTCGTAGACGATGGACCTCGGCGTCGGTGGCGACGGTTCGGCGCGCGCGGGCGCTGGAAGCCCATCATCCGCCGCACCTGTCACATCACTGTGGAGTTGGAAGAACGGTTGGAGTGAAAGGTGTGAAGTGGAAAGTGAAAAGTGCAAAGTGAAAAGTGAAAAAGTAAGGGGAGAGATGTTTGCGGGAGTGTCTTTTTCAATTTTCACTTTGTAATGTGCAATTCCTGAAGGAAGGAGGGAATTTTGGGTCGCAAAGTACATCCGATAGGCTTTCGCCTGGGCATCATTCGGGATTGGGACTCTCGGTGGTACGCCGAAAAGCGGCGGTACACCGAGTTGTTGGAAGAGGATCGACTCATTCGGAATCATATTCGCAACAAATTGCCCGGTGCGGGAATTTCCCGCATCGAAATTGAGCGCTATCCCAACCAGGTGAACGTGACCATCCATACGGCGAAGCCGGGCATCGTTATTGGACGGCGTGGGGCGACGGTGAACGAATTGCGCGAGGAACTGGGCAACCTGACCGGAAAGAAGGTCAAGATTGACGTTGCCGAGATCAAGCGCCCCGAACTGGATGCCCGTCTGGTCGCCGAGAGCATTGCCGAACAACTGGAGCGCCGTGTCTCCTTCCGTCGGGCCATGAAGCAGGCCGCAGCCCGGGCCATGCGTATGGGCGCCAAGGGCGTCATGATTCAGGTCAAGGGGCGCCTGGCGGGCGCGGAGATGGCCCGCAAGGAAAGTGTGCGCGAGGGGCGCATTCCGCGGCACACGATTCGGGCGAATATTGATTATGCCCTGGCCGAGGCGCTCACCCAGTATGGGCGCATAGGCGTTAAGGTGTGGATTTACAAGGGTGATGTGTTGCCCGAGAAGAAGAAGGCAGAAGAGCAACCGGAAGCGGCGGCCGAGTTGGCAACCGGTTGATATCGTGGTCTTGTGCGTCGTTCGGCTTGTGTCGAACCAAGATGAGGTATGCCGTACGTCGCACTACGCACTACGCACGACGAAGGAGTATTCGCCATGTTGATGCCAAAGCGCGTCAAATACCGCAAACAACAGCGTGGGCGCATGAAAGGAATGGCCACGCGTGGCAATTTTGTAGCTTTTGGCGAGTATGGACTCCAGGCATTGGAGCCGGCGTGGATTACCGCTCGCCAGATAGAGGCTGCGCGTCGTGCCATTGTTCGTCGCCTGCGCCGTGGTGGAAAGTATTGGATTCGTATTTTCCCTGATAAGCCGGTGACTAAGAAGCCTGCGGAAACGCGCATGGGGAGCGGTAAGGGCAATGTGGATCATTGGGTGGCCGTTGTTAAGCCGGGGCGTGTGCTGTTTGAGATTAGTGGTGTGAGCAAGGATGTTGCTCTTGAAGCCTTGCGCTTGGCTGCCCACAAGTTACCTATTCACACGCAGGTTATTGTTCGGGAAGGCTTGGAGGAGGAGTGATGAAGGCGAGCGAAATTCGTGCCCTGTCCACGGATGAGATTCGTGCGCGGTTGGAACAAATTTATCAGGAATATTATGAGTTGCGGGTGAGTCGCCAGATCGGGCAGTTGAAGAACACCGCTCGGCTCAGCCAGATACGCAAGGACATCGCGCGGTTGAAGACCATCTTGCGTGAACGTGAATTGCAAGGGGAGGCGTAAGGAATGCCCAAGAAGGAACTCATCGGTCGTGTGGTTAGCGATAAGATGGATAAGACGGTAGTCGTCTTAGTCGAGCGCCGTTTGCCACATCCACTGTACAAGAAAGTCATTACCAAGCGGAAGAAGTACAAGGCGCACGATCGAGACAACGCGTGTCGCGTGGGAGACTTGGTGCGCATTCGCGAGTCGCGCCCCTTGAGCAAGGAAAAGCGCTGGGTGGTAGTGGAAATCCTGGAGCGCGCCCACGAAAAGGTGGAGGCCGCGGTCTGAAGCGACGGCGCGCTTTGAGCGATGGAGGTAGGAGAAGATGATTCAGCAGGAAAGCCGGCTGGTTGTGGCCGATAATACAGGCGCCAAGGAGATCCTGTGCATCCGCGTCTTGGGTGGCTCCAAGCGCCGTTACGGGCATGTGGGTGACATCATTGTGGCCACCGTCAAGGACGCAGTACCCAACAGCAACGTGCGCAAAGGGGAAGTGGTGCACGCGGTGATCGTGCGCACGGCCAAGGAGTACGGTCGGCCGGACGGCACGTACATCCGCTTTGATGACAATGCCGCCGTGCTCATCGACCACAACAAGCAGCCGCGTGGTACGCGCATTTTCGGCCCTGTGGCGCGCGAGTTGCGCGAGAAGGGCTTCATGAGCATTGTGTCGCTGGCGCCGGAGGTGCTTTAATCTCTAATCTCTCCAATCTCTAATCTCCTGTCTCCGGTCCCTGGGGAGAGAATGGAGATTAGAGATCAGAGATTGGAGATTGGAGACTGGAGATTGGGATCGGCTTAGCAAGGAGCGGATATCATGGCGAAGAAAAAACAGCCTGTGAGCAAGCAACCACCCCGGACGAAGATCAAGACGGGTGATTTAGTCGAGATTATTGCCGGGGATTACAAGGGACACCGCGGGCATGTCCAGCGAGTTATCCGCAAGAAGTGGACAGGACGTCGCGCGGGATTGTACAACCCTAACGATGTGTGGGTCATCGTCGAGGGCGCGAACATCGTCACTAAACACCAGCGCCCCACAGGCAGTGTGCGTACCCAGACCGGCCGCATTCAGATGGAAGCGCCCATCCACATCTCTAACGTGATGCTGGTAGCCAAGGGCGCGAACAAGCCCACACGGGTAAGTTACAAGATCACGGAGAGCGGCGAAAAGGTGCGTTATAGCCGCAAGTATGATGAGTATTTGGATGAGTAGGTTGAAGGTTGGAGGTTAAAAGTTAACGGTTAAAGGTTGGGGGACTACCCACGCCATAGGCCGACTTGGTACATCCAGTTTTCGGTCTTCAACTTCTGACCTGCAACCTTTAACCTGTAACTTGTTAGCCCTATATCCGGGTGCCCGGATGGAATCGGGGCCCTTAGGGAGTGACAGGAACGATGAGTCGAGTACCGAGGTTATTGCAGAGGTATAGGGAAGAGGTTGTGCCCGCGCTCATCGAGCGCTTTGGGTACAAGAATGTCATGCAGGTGCCCAAGATTGAAAAGGTGGTAGTGAACATTGGCCTGGGTGAGGCGCTTCAGAATCCCAAGGCCCTGGAGCACGCGTCGCGTGATTTGGCGACCATTACCGGCCAGAAGCCGCTCATCACCCGAGCGCGCAAAGCCATCGCCACCTTCAAATTGCGCAAGGGTAATCCCATCGGCATGAAGGTCACCCTGCGCGGGCGCCGGATGTACGATTTCCTTGACCGACTATTTAACGTGGCACTGCCGCGCACCCGAGATTTCCGGGGAGTATCGCCCGATTCCTTCGACGGGCGAGGAAACTACACCCTGGGGTTACGCGAGCAGCTGATCTTCCCCGAGATCGATTATGACAAGATCGACCGGGTGCGGGGCATGGAAGTGACGATTGTCACCACGGCGGAGACGGACGAAGAGGCGCGAGAATTGCTGCGCCTCCTGGGCATGCCGTTCCGTCGCACCCAGTAAGGGAGGGATAAAAGCGTGGCCAAAAAGTGCATGATCTATCGCGAACAGCGGCGCAAGTACAAGGTGCGGGTCCGCAACCGCTGCAAGATTTGTGGACGCCCTCGCGGCTACCTGCGTCGGTTCCAACTGTGCCGCATCTGCTTCAAGCGCGAGGCGCTGGAGGGGCGTATACCGGGTGTTCGCAAGGCGAGTTGGTAATACCTGATATCGGATACCTGATACCTGGCACCCCATATCAGGTCTCAGGTATCGGTTATAAGTCGGTCGAGGGGCCGATACTGTAACCGAGGAGGATGTTTCAGCCATGATGACAGATCCTATTGCGGATATGCTGACTCGTATCCGCAACGCAGCGATGGCACGGCACAAGCAGGTGATTGTGCCTGCCAGCAAGATGAAGGTGGAAATCGCCCGTATACTGAAGGAAGAAGGCTTCATCGAACGTTATGATGTGGGACAAGAGAAGCCCCAGCCGATGTTGCGCATCATCTTGAAGTACGACAATAGCGTTCGCCCCCCGCGGCCGATCATCCAAGGATTGCAGCGGGTGAGCAAACCCGGTCGTCGCATCTACGTTAAGCGGAGGGAAATCCCCTACGTTCGAAGTGGTTTGGGCATAGCAATTCTCTCCACGTCGAAGGGGGTGATGACCGACCGGGAAGCCCGACAGCAGAACGTGGGTGGCGAGGTTATCTGCTACGTTTGGTAAGGAGAACAAGGAGGAAGGACCGTGTCGCGAATAGGGAGGAAGCCGATTCCTGTCCCTCAAGGGGTTACCATCACTGTCATGCCTGATAACACGGTCATCGTGAAGGGGCCCAAGGGGGAACTCAAGCGTCAGTTCAACCCGGATATGCGCATCGTGGTAGAGGACGGAGTGGCTCGTGTGGAGCGTCCTACGGATAGGCGCGACCACAAGGCCCTGCATGGGTTGACGCGCGCGCTCTTGGCCAACATGGTGCAGGGCGTGTCCCAAGGGTTTACCAAGGAACTTGAGATTATCGGGGTTGGGTATCGCGCCGAAGTCCAGGGCAAGAACCTGGTGCTCAATGTGGGATACTCCCACCCGGTGATCTTCGAGCCACCCGAGGGCATCACCTTTACTGCTGAACGCACGCCCGCGGGTACGACGGTTATCGCGGTCAAGGGTATCGACAAGGAACTTGTGGGCGAGATTGCTGCTCGCATCCGGCGGGTGCGACCGCCTGAACCCTATCACGGCAAGGGTATTCGCTATCGCGGTGAGTATGTCCCACAGAAGGCAGGCAAAGCGGGACGCAAGTAATGCGTAAGGGGTAAGGATTAACGATTAACGAATGCATCGTGGGAGGCGTTGTTGCCATGGCACGAGTAAGTCGGAACGAGGCGCGGAAAAGGCGGCATCGACGGGTGCGCAAGAAGGTGTTCGGCACGCCGGAGCGCCCCCGCTTGAACGTCTTCCGTAGCCTGAACCATATCTACGCACAAGTCATTGACGATGTCCATGGGGTCACGTTGGTGGCCGCATCTACCATTGATAAGGCCTTACGCGAGCAGTGCCAGGGGCTGCCCAAGAAGGAGCAGGCCCGCCTGGTAGGAAAACTGGTGGCCGAGCGGGCTTTGGCCAAGGGCATCAAGCAGGTGGTTTTCGACCGTGGGGGCTACAAGTATCATGGGCGTGTCAAGGCATTGGCCGATGCTGCCCGTGAGGCCGGCCTGGAGTTCTAAGAGGAGCGAGGAGGACACATGGCCATCGATAGACGGGAAGTCGTAGAGGAATCGGCGGAACTGGAGGAGCGTGTTGTTCAAATCATCCGCACGGCTAAAGTTGTGAAGGGTGGGCGACGGTTCTCTTTTCGCGCGTTGGTCGTCGTGGGGGACAAGCAAGGCCGTGTGGGTGTGGGCATTGGCAAGGCCAATGAAGTCCCCGACGCCATTCGCAAGGGGATCACGCGCGCCAAGCGGAACATGATTCGCGTCCCCATTGTGGGCACGACCATTCCCCACCCGATTACGATCAAGTTCGGCGCTGCCAAGTTGATGCTCAAACCGGCCTCACCCGGTACGGGGGTGATTGCCGCGGGTGGTGTGCGCGCGGTCATGGAGGCGGCGGGCATTCGGGATATCCTGACGAAGTCTTTGGGTAGCAACAACGTGTTGAATGTGACCCAGGCCGCGTTCGAGGCCTTGAAACAACTGCAAGATCCTGAGGAGACGGCCCGCTTGCGAGGCCTGCCCCTGGAAAGGATTCAACCCTTCTGGCTGAGGAAGAAGAGGAAGAAGCATGAGCAAGAAAGCACAAACGCCTGAGCGCATACGCATCACATACGTGAAGAGTGCCATCGGCTACGGCAAAGACCAGAAGGCGACGCTTAAGGCATTAGGACTTCGTCGCCTGGGGCAGACGGTGGAGCATATAGCGACTCCCGCCATCCTGGGGATGGTGGAGAAGGTGAAACATTTGGTCGAGGTTGAGAGGGTTACAGGTTAAAGGTTGAAGCTTGGACAAGGCTCACGGTAATACCATCCGTACCTCTCACCTGTAACTTTTAACCTGTAACTTTTAACCTGCAACCTATTCAGGAGGTTGACGATGCAATTGCATGATTTACGCCCAGCGCCTGGATCGAGAAAGAAGCGCAAGCGAGTTGGGCGTGGTATAGCCGCCGGGCAAGGAAAGACCGCAGGGCGAGGGACAAAGGGCCAGAACGCTCGTTCCGGTGGAGGAGTGCCTCCGTACTTTGAGGGCGGTCAATTCCCTCTGGTGCGACGTTTGCCCATGATTCGGGGGTTTACGAACATTTTTAAAGTGTACTATCAGCCGGTTAACCTCAAGCGTTTGGATGCGGAACGCTTTCCGGCCGGTACGGAGGTTACCCCCGAACTGTTGGAGGAGAAGGGGCTGATTCGTTCTGCACGTAAGCCTGTGGTGCTCCTGGGCGATGGAGAAATCGACCGCCCCCTGCACTTCAAAGTACATCGGGTCTCCAAGAGCGCGCGGGCCAAAGTGGAAGCCGCCGGCGGCACCATAGAGATTTTGCCCTTGAAGTAACCTACATGGGGGGAAAACCATGCTTGAAGCAATGCGCAACGCGTTCCGCCTGCCCGACCTGCGGCGGCGGTTGCTGTACACGCTGGGAATTTTGGTCATCTACCGTTTGGTTGCCCACATCCCGGCCCCCGGCGTGAATCAGGAGGTGTTGAAACAGGTTTTCAGCGCCAACCCGTTGTTGGGCATGTTGGACCTGTTCTCGGGAGGCGCACTGGCCAATTTCTCCATTATGGCGATGGGCGTCTACCCGTACATCACCGCGTCCATTATTATGCAGTTGCTGGTGCCCATCATCCCTCAGTTGGAAGAATTGGCGAAGGAGGGGGAGCGGGGACAGCAGAAAATCAACTTGTACACGAATATCCTCACGGTTCCCCTGGCAGCCCTGCAGGCGTGGGGGCAGTCAACCCTTCTGGCCCGAGCAGGGGTGTTGCCAAACTTTGGTTTCAGTGGACCAAATCTATTGCCTACCATTGCGACTATCGTGGCTTTGACGGCAGGCACAGTATTTGCCATGTGGTTGGGTGAATTGATAACTCAGGAGGGGGTAGGAAACGGCATTTCGTTGATTATCTTTGGCGGCATTGTTGCACGTGTTCCCACTCGGCTGGGTCAGATGATTCAGGCCGGAAACTATACGGGGGTGGCAGCATTTTTCATTATTACGATCGTAACGGTAGCCGCCATTGTGTTCGTGCAGGAAGGGCAGAGAAGGATTCCCGTACAATATGCTAAGCGGGTGCGCGGACGTCGTGTCTATGGTGGTCAGGCCACGTACATTCCGCTGCGGGTAAACGCGGCTGGCATGATCCCCATCATCTTTGCCCAAAGTTTGTTACTGTTTCCGGCCACGGTGGCCAGTTACCTTGTTCAGGTGGAGAATGAGTTCATCTCGAATTTGGCATTGACGATACAGAACGTGCTCGATCCTCAAGGGTGGTTCTATTGGTTCGTGTATTTTTGGTTGGTTGTAGGGTTCACGTATTTCTATACCGACGTTATCTTTAGGCAGCAGAATTTGGCAGAGACATTACAGCGCCAGGGAGGATTTATTCCTGGTATTCGCCCTGGACAGCGGACGGAGGAGTATCTGAACAAAGTAATGTCACGCATTACGTTCGTAGGGGCCATCTTCCTGGCCACAGTAGCGATACTTCCCTTCTTCGTGAGGGACGTTACTGAGACGAGTGTCATGCTCATCACCAGTGCTGGACTACTCATCGTCGTAGGTGTAGTGCTGGACACGATGAAGCAAATTGAGGCTCAGTTGTTGATGCGTCATTATGAGGGGTTCATCCGATAATTCGTGTCGGGGATGCGTTGTGTGCAGCCGGTTGTGCAGGACGTCGCTCTGCATTAGGAGGGTGTGCCAATGGTGTCACAGCCCATTCTTGTTATTTTGATGGGGCCACCGGGGGCCGGCAAGGGGACACAGGCAAAACGGTTAGCCGCTGAATTGGGGCTTCCTCATGTTGCATCGGGAGACATCTTTCGAGAGCACGTGAAGCGGGGCACGGAGTTGGGACGAAAGGCACAGCCGTATATGGATCGGGGAGAACTGGTACCCGACGATATTACCATCGCCATGATAATCGAACGCCTTTCTCGTCCTGACTGTGAGCGAGGAGCGTTGCTTGATGGTTTTCCTCGCACGGTGCCGCAGGCTCAAGCGTTGGACGAGCGCCTGGCGGAAATCAACTGGTGTATTTCGGCTGTACCCTATATTCGGGTGAGTGAACCTGTTTTGTTGCGGCGCCTAAGTGGGCGTCGAATTTGCCGAAACTGTGGGGCCGTGTATCATATAGAATTCCGGCCCCCGGCTCGTCCGGGGGTATGTGATGTCTGCGGTGGGCCGCTCTATCAGCGCCCAGACGATAGCCTGGAGACGGCTCGTCGTCGTTTGCAAGTTTACTTTGAGCAGACAGCACCGGTACTCGCATATTACGAAAACCAAGGACTGTTAGTGGAAATCGACGGCGAACAAGGCATCGAGGAGGTGTATGCAACGTTGCGGGATTCGGTCATCTCCATGATGCAGGTTCCCGCTTGATGGTTTCTTGTTGATGGTGCTAAAGCGTAGAAAACAGAAAGCATCGGTCACGATTAAGTCCCCGCGAGAGATCGCGTT
>JALWHQ010000352.1 GCA_026983525.1 Anaerolineae bacterium
TACATGGCATACCACGTTGTCACCCGACGTGATCAACCACCCGCAGTGGGGCGTGCTCATCCAGTTATTGCAC
Source organism: Anaerolineae bacterium (assembly GCA_026983525.1). Classification (GTDB taxonomy): domain Bacteria; phylum Chloroflexota; class Anaerolineae; order JAADDB01; family JAADDB01; genus S141-23. The sequence goes on from JALWHQ010000352.1 coordinate 74, forward strand.
CCCGGCATGGATTCTACCGCTGAAGTGTACGTCGACGTGGTTCGCCTGCGGGTGAATTTTCGGCTCTATCCGGAGCTGTGCCGCGACGTGCCGGCGGAGTTTATCGTGCGCCCCCTTGCTCAAGCGCGGCGCTACCACTGGCAAATTCCTCCGGGGGCGGAAATGCTCACCATGGACGACAGCAGCAATGCCATCGCCCTCAACATCCGACCCCTCGCCAACGGATTACACCGCATCTGCGTGCGGACAGAGACAGACTTAGGAATTAGCGAGCCGTGCTGTGCGTATTTTCTAAAATCCACACCCTGTCGTGGCGCGCATTGGAGTGGTACCGCCTGGCTCGATGTCAATGGCGATGGAGTGCGTCAGGCGACCGAACTCCCCCTGAAAGGCATCGGTGTGGAGCTGTATAAAATCGTGCGCGGAGGGGCTCAACGCAGTGCACAGACCGTCACGGACTCTATGGGCAACTATCGCTTTGATGGGCTTGCAAGTGGAATGTACTACGTGCGCTGGACAGTGCCGACGGATTTGGAGCCCACCACACCCCATCGCGGGACGCCCGACCGCGACAGCGACCTCACAGAAGCCAACGGTCCAGGGACGAGCGCGACGCGGTGGATTTCGGCGGCCCATCCGGCCCAACAGGTCGATGCAGGATTCGTATCGAGCTGCTCAGCCGTTGCTGATACTCCCTTGCTCGAGGCCCTCACGGGCGGTTGCGACGCACACCGGCCTTGGGAAGTAGAACTCCGAGACGCTCCCGCTACGCATATACCCCCTGGCTATCGCCGCTACGTACTCATCGCCGATGAGCGAGACAGTATCGTAGCAGTCGAGGCCAGCTTGCGCTTCGTCTGGACACAACCCGGCCGATACCGACTGTACGTCACCGTCGTCGACGGCGACAGCAACTCAGCAAATTACGTCAACCCCTCGCTGTGGGGCACGCGTTGGAAGACCATCCACTCGTGGCGATCCTACCTACAGAGCCGTGGCCTTTGTGCAGCACTCAGCGACGGAGCCCTCGCCATAGAGATCAAGCCCTGCGGCGCTATCGAAGGAATCGTCTGGCGCGATGCCAACGCCAACGGCCTGCGCGAGCCCGCTGAAGAACTGCTCTCAGGTATCGAAGTATTTCTCCACGACGTGGCGACCGGGCGCCTGTGGAGCACGAAGACCAACGGCCAAGGCAGCTATCGATGGCATTACCTCCACGACGGACCTTACGTCGTCGAAGTACAGCCCCCTGCAGACTTGCGGCTGACGGTCAAAGATGCCGGCGCCGACGATATCGACAGCGATTTTAATTACGACGGCCGATCGGATACCGTATTGGTGCAGATGGACACCCACCATATTGATGCCGGTCTGCGCAGCATGTGCCTGGTCGAAGCTCCTCCCCTGATGGTCACGCAAATGGGTAGCCCTTGTTTTGACGGCACTCCCTACACCGTAGAGCTGGCACCCATCTTTATGCCTCCCCTTCCCGCCGGCTACGTCGTCGAATACATCGTCATCGATCGCCTCACGGGCGTAATGCTCTACCGCAGTACTGTACCACGTTTCACCCTCCGCACGGACGGCACCTACGACGTGCGTGCAGTGGTCTACCATCCCCAAGTGGGACACCACGGCTACATCGATTGGTCGCGCTTCACACTGGGTAGCTCCACCATCGGTCAGCTGTTGCAGTACATTGAAGACAGCGACATCTGCGCTGCGGTGGGCGATCAAGCTGCCCAAGTAGACGTTCCGCGCTGTCCGTTTATTGCCGGACGCGTGTGGTGGGATGTCAACGCCAACGGCGTTCAAGAGCAAGGCGAACGCGGCATTGCCGACTATGAGCTGTGGATACTCAATGCCCAAGGCGATACCGTTGCGCACCTCAAGACCTTAGCCAACGGCACCTATGCCCATACCCTCCTCATGGAAGGGCAGTACCGCATCGCCGTGCGCGCCCTCGAAGGGCATCGCTTCTCGCCCAAAGATGTCGGCCTCGATTTTTCCGACTCCGACGTCGACTCGACCGGGCGCAGCGATTTGTACCTGCTCCAGTACGGCGACCGACTCATCCTCGATGCCGGCATCTACGACGATTGCCCATTCCCTGAAGACCGCACTCATTTTACACTCCAAGTCGACACACCGGGCTGCCTACGAGCTAATCGAGGTGTCCGCCTCTGGACCTCGGGGCAATTTTCTCCCCCGTACACCAATCTTTCCTACCGCTACATACTCACTACGGCCCGCAATCCCTGGCGCTACCTCGCGGTGCAATCGACCGACACCTTTGTCATCGACTCGCCTGGCGAGTACATGGTGTGGGTCTTGCGGTGGTTTGATACACCCGTTCACCTGCTGGCGTTCGACGGCGACTCGCTCGTGCGCAGTCACCGCTCTGTCGCCTCGCTGATCAATGCACTACAATCCCTCGACGCCTGCCTGCAGCTCGACAGCAGCGACCATACCGTGGCAATCGAGCGGTGTACAAACTCCTACAAGGGCGTGCTTACGCCTTCAGATGCTCTGCCATACAGGACAATCACGAGTTTTGGCGATGGTGCGCCGAGGGTTTATGACGGCGCTGCTCTTTTACACACCTCTGACAATGATGAGAGTACCGCGCACGATGGTGCAGCTCCCTGGATGGAGGTCTACCCCAATCCCGTCGGTGGTGTCTTACACTTGCGCGCACGTGTCGCGCGGGGCACGCCAGTACACGTCCAACTCCTCGACCCGACCCGGCGTCCGCATCTACGCATTGCGCTTCCTCCTGTGCGTGATGGGAAGGTAGAGTTACGGCTATCGGTCGAGGCGCTCCCTCCCGGCACTTACCTGCTGGTGCTCACCGACGGACGGCACCAGCTGCAGCGCCCCGTCGTCAAACTGCCGTAGCAAGATATGCAGCGAATGCGCTAACTTCGCTGGCAAAAGTACACCCATGTGGAGGTGGTCGTTCATGCTTCTCTTGCCTGTGGCCGTTCGAGCACAAGAGGCACAGTTGTACGAGCCCGTCGAATGGCGCCAAGCCATTGAGCGCGGCACGCGCACGCGCACAGGCCAGACGGGACCTTCCTACTGGCAAAACCGCGCCCACTATGACATACACCTGCGATTTTACCCCGACCAGTACGCCTTAGAAGGGCGCGAAACCATCCGTTACTACAACCACTCGCCCGACACCCTGCACCAAATCGTGCTCAGCTTGCTGGGCGAAATCTACGACCGCAAGAGCCGACGCGACATGGCCTATGCTCCCGACGACTTTACCAACGGCATGGAAATACAGCGCCTCACCGCAACGCACGGCGGCTCCGACGTCAT
>JALWHQ010000353.1 GCA_026983525.1 Anaerolineae bacterium
TGCAACGTTGCGGGATTCGGTCATCTCCATGATGCAGGTTCCCGCTTGATGGTTTCTTGTTGATGGTGCTAAAGCGTAGAAAACAGAAAGCATCGGTCACGATTAAGTCCCCGCGAGAGATCGCGTTAATGCGAGAGGCGGGGCGTATTGTGGCGCGTGTACACGCCGAACTGGCCCAGGCCATTCGGCCTGGTGTAACAACTGCAGAGTTGGACGCGCTGGCCGAGTCGGTCATTCGTAAGCATGGTGCAATTCCGTCGTTCAAGGGATATCACGGATTCCCGGCCAGCATTTGTGCGTCCATCAACGAGGAATTGGTGCACGGTATCCCCAGCCCAGAGCGGGTGCTGAAGGAAGGGGATATCATCAGCATCGATGTGGGGGTCATTTACAAGGGATATCAGGGCGACTCGGCGTGGACGTATCCGGTGGGGGAAATCACGCCCAAGGCCCGGCGTTTGCTGGATGTGACGCGTGAGGCTTTGTTTGTAGGCATTCAGCAGGTGCGGGCGGGCAATCGTTTGGTGGCGTATTCCCGGGCCGTGCAGCAGTATGTGGAATCGCGAGGCTTCTATGTGGTGCGCATGTACACAGGCCACGGCATCGGGCGTGAGATGCACGAGCCCCCGGAGGTGCTCAACTACGTCAACCCGGCCCACCCTGATTCGCGGCGGCGCTTTCTTGTGGGAATGACGGTGGCCCTGGAGCCTATGGTTCAGGTGGGGACGTGGGACACCGAAACCCTGTCCGATGGGTGGACGGTTGTATCGAAGGACGGGTCGTTGTCGGCCCACTTTGAGCATACGGTGGCCGTCACGCCGGATGGCCCTCAGATTCTGACAGTGGATGAGGATTGATCAGGATTGCAGGAGGATGCAGAGATGAAGGTCAAGCCTTCCGTGAAGCGACGGTGTGAAAAGTGCAAAATCATTCGGCGCCGCGGCGTGGTGCGGGTCATTTGTGTGAATCCCAAGCACAAGCAGCGGCAAGGCTAATTCCAGGGGAGGAGTGAGGTATGGCGCGTATCGCGGGTGTTGACCTGCCGAGGAACAAGCGTGTCGAAATTGCGCTGACCTACATTTACGGGATCGGACGTTCGCGCAGCCAGGAGATCCTGCGTGTGACTGGCGTGGATCCGGACAAGCGGGTGAGGGATCTGACGGAGGATGAGATTACCCGGTTGCGCGACGCGGTGGAGCGCAATTATCGCGTGGAGGGTGACCTGCGCCGCGAGGTGCAGATGAACATCAAGCGGTTGATTGACATCGGCACGTATCGCGGTCTTCGACACAAGCGCGGCTTGCCCGTACGTGGTCAGCGCACGCGCACCAACGCGCGCACGCGCAAGGGCCCGCGCAAGACCGTACCGGGCAAGAAGCGAGCACCTCGGAAGTGATGAGGGGTTGAAGGTTTCAGGTTAAAAGTTAAAAGTTAAAAGTTGAAGGTTGAATGGACTGTAGACCTTTACTCTTTAACCTTTAACCTGCAACCTGTAACCTGCAACCCGTAACCTCTAACCTGTAATCAACATCGGAGGGCGTTACATGGCGCAGAGGCGACGACGGCGCACAACGCGTAAGCGAGAAAAGAAAGTGGTGCCGCGTGGGCGGATTTACATTCAGTCCACGTTCAACAACACAATTGTTACGGTCACGGACCCGAACGGAAACACGTTGACCTGGGCGAGCGGTGGAACGGTCGGGTTCAAGGGCGCGCGCAAGAGCACGCCCTACGCGGCCCAGTTGGCAGCGGTGCGGGCCGCGCAGACGGCCATGAATCAATTTCAAATGCGGGAAGTGGACTTGTTTGTCAAGGGGCCCGGCCCGGGCCGTGAGGCAGCCATTCGTTCCATTCAGGGGACGGGGCTGCTCGTTCGGTCCATTACGGACATCACGCCTATCCCGCACAATGGGTGCCGCCCGCCCAAAAAACGGCGAGTGTAAGCACCAACAGGTACGATTGGAGACACTAATCTCCAATCTCCAATCTCTAATCCCTAATGCGTGGCTTAAGGAGGTCGAACCTGTGGGAAGGTATCGAGGATCGGTGTGCCGTCTGTGTCGGCGAGAAGGTATGAAACTCTTTTTGAAGGGCGAGCGTTGCTATACGCCTAAGTGCTCCTTTGAGCGCCGCCCGTACCCGCCCGGCATTCACGGGCAGGCGGCGCGCTTCCGGCGTAAGGCATCAGACTATGCACTGCAGTTGCGCGAGAAGCAGAAGGTCAAGCGCATTTATGGCGTATTGGAACGCCAGTTCCGGCGATATTTCCGGGAGGCCTCCCGGCGTAAGGGGCTGACCGGTACGACATTGCTGCAGATTTTGGAGAGCCGGCTGGACAATGTGGTCTATCGTCTGGGCCTGGCCGATTCGCGCGCGCAGGCGCGGCAACTCATCCGCCATGGCCACATCGAGGTGAATGGCCGGAAGGTGAACATTCCGTCGTACCGGGTAAAGCCTGGGGACATCATTCGCGTGCGGGACAAGAGCCGTAAGAGCCCCTTCTTCCGTGAACGTGCCGAAGTCCTGGCGGAAGGCGCGCGTCAAGTTCCCGATTGGTTGGAATTGGATGTGACAAACCTTGCAGGGCGGGTGCTGGCTGTTCCGCAACGCCATCACATTGATTTGGACATTAACGAGCAACTTATTGTTGAGTTCTACAGCCGCTAATCTCGGTAGGGCGAACTTCCTGGGCACACTCTTTGTGCCCAGGTGAAGCAACCACGAGGGGGGAACTGGAAGAAGGGGGAATCATCCCCTTTCTCTTTTGTCCCCGGGATAAGGCTGTAGAGAGGAGGGAGTAGCGTTGTTGACACGGGTCTTGCCACAACGGGTTGAGACGGAAGCATTGACGCGCAAGTATGGGAAGTTCGTGCTGGAACCCTTGGAGCGAGGGTTCGGTACGACAGTGGGAAACGCTCTGCGACGCGTGTTGCTCTCAGCGTTGGAGGGCGCTGCCGTGACCACCTTGCGCATTAGTGATATTCATCACGAATTCTCTCCCATTCCTGGGGTGCGAGAGGATACGACGGAATTCATCCTCAATGTGAAGCGTTTGCGTTTTCGGATGAGGGAGGATTTGGAGGAGCCTGTACGATGTCACCTGGAAGTGCGAGGCGCGGGGGTTGTTACAGGCGCAGACCTCCAATGTCCCCCCGAAGTGGAGGTGATGAATCCGGAGCAGTACTTGTTTACCGCGGAGTCAGACGATGTTGACCTGGACATCGAGTTGACAGTGGAGAAGGGACGTGGGTACTGGCCGTCAGAGGAGCGTAAAGGGTTGAGCATAGGGGATATTCCAGTGGATGCAGTGTTCAGTCCGGTGATGAAGGTGGGGTATAACGTCGAGCCTACCCGCATCGGGCATTCGTCCGACTACGA
>JALWHQ010000354.1 GCA_026983525.1 Anaerolineae bacterium
ATGTTGGTCATAATGCGTAATGCGTGATGCGTAATTTAACCTTTAACCTTTAACCCGGAACCTGTAACCAACGCCCGTAGGCGCTCCAACTCTGGCGTGTAGCCGAAGGTGTCGATGTAGCGCTGGATGAATTCGTCCAGGGTGTAGTAGTGCTCTTGCGGGCCGGCGTGTTCCAGGGCGTAAGTGGCGGCCAGGCTGCCGATGCGACCTGTGACTTCCCAGGGCAGGTCGAGGAGCAGGCCAACGATGAGGCCAGCGCGGTAGGCGTCTCCCACGCCTGTGGGGTCGGCGATGCGTCGCGGGGGCGCGGGCGGGATGCTGATTTTCCGCCCTTCGGTGTAGATGCTGGAGCCCCGCTCGCCTTCGGTGACGATGAGGGTGCCCGCGCGCGTGAGCAGGGTGACGTCGTCCAGGCCTGTCTTGTGCTTGATCAGGTCGTACTCGTAGTCATTGCAAATGACAATGTCGGCCGCGCCGATCCCTTCCAGCAGGTCGGCCGCGTCCAGGCGCACGATTTGCTGACTGGGATCGTAGATGAAGCGCAGGCCCAGTTCCGCGCACTCGCGCACGTACTTGCGCATGGCCTCGGGGTCGTTGGGGCTGATGATCACCAGGTCCACGTCCGAAACGTCAAAGTCGTGGAAGGAGAGTTCGCGCGCGCGGGCCATCGCGCCTGTGTAGAAACTCGCAATCTGGTTGTTCTCCTGGTCTGTGCTGACAAAGAAGGACGCGGTGAATTCGTCCGGGTAGATGCGCAGCCAGGAGAGATCAATGTCGTGCTCCTCGAGCCAGCGCTGGTAGTCGCCAAAATCCTGACCCGCGGTGGCCATGATGCGCGGGCGGATACCCAGCAGGCGCAGGCTGTAGGCGATGTTGGGTGCGCAGCCTCCCCGCTGGCGTGTCATGGAGTCTACCAGGAAGGAGAGGCTCAGCTTGGCGATGTTCTCGGGCAGGATGTGATCCCGAAACCTGCCCGGGAAGGACATGATGTAATCGTAGGCAATGGAGCCGGTAATGACAACGCTCATTGTTTCTCACCTTTGTTCAAGCAGTTGGACGAACTCGTTGACGCTCAGTCCTGCCTGAGAACCTTAGGCTCATGCGGCCCGTGTTATCTCCCCTTCAACTTCTTCTCCCGCGCTCGGATGCGCTCCTTGCGGCGCTCCGCGATGCGGTGTTCGGCCCGCTCTTTCACCCGGCGCAGGTTGACGTCAAAGGGCGGGTAGACGATCCCTTCCTCGGTGATGATGCCCGTCAGGTACTTGTGCGGCGTGATGTCGAATGCAGGATTGAAGACGGGCACATCATCCGGCGCGATCTGGCAGCCGCCGAACTTGGCCACCTCTTCCCAGCCCCGCTCCTCGATGGGGATGTGCTCGCCCGACGGCAGGGAGAGGTCGATGGTCGAGGTGGGGACGACCGCGTAGACGGGGATGCCGTTCTCCCGCGCGACCACGGCCAGTTTGTACGTGCCGATCTTGTTCGCCACGTCGCCGTTGGCCGCCACCCGATCCGCGCCGAACAGCACCACGTCCACCTTGCCCGACCACATCAGGTACCCCGCGGCGTTGTCCGCGATCAGGTGCATGGGAATCTCCTCCTGCATGAGTTCCCACGCGGTGAGCCGCGCGCCCTGCAATCGAGGCCGAGTCTCGTCGACCCACACGTGGATGTTCTTGCCCGCCTCGTGCGCGGCGCGGATCACGCCCAACGCGGTGCCGTACTCCACCGTGGCCAGGCTGCCCGTGTTGCAGTGGTGAAGGACGTTCGCGTTGTCGGGAATGACGGCCAGGCCGTTCTGGCCCATGCGGCGGTTGATCTCGATGTCCTCCTCGGCCAGGGCCTCGGCCTCGTCGAGCAGAATTTCGCGCAGGAGGTCCAGGTCCTCGGTCTCCACCTCGCGCGCGGTGTCCAGGATGCGCCGCGTGCCCCAGGAGAGGTTCACCGCGGTGGGGCGGGCCGCGTCCAGCGCGACTTTGGCCTCCTCCAGGTCGCGGATGAGGGCCGCGCGCGTCTCGGCCTGACTTTGATACGCGGCCAGGACCATGCCGTACGCGCCCGCGGCGCCGATGGCCGGCGCGCCGCGAATCACCATCTCCTTGATGGCCCAGGCCACCCGTCGGTAGTCATCAAAACTCGCGATCTCGAACTCCAGGGGCAGTTTGCGCTGGTCGATCATCTTCACCTGCCCCTGTTCCCACCAGATTGTACGCATGGGGCCTCCTTTCGACGCAAGACGAACGACAAACGACGCACGAGGTAAGGACATCATGCATCGTGCATCTTACGTCTTGCGCAGTGCGTCGTGCGTATTACGTCATCCCTCTGTTTCAAGACAAAAAAACGCGCTCCTGATGGAGCGCGCTTGAAGCCACGAGAGTGACCTCTCATCTTCCAGGCGGGCGCACCCCACCTGCCGGAATTGGCACCTTAGCGACAAATGAAGGGATTTGTTTTCGTGGGTTCGGCCCTTCGGGCCGAACCCACGAAAACCCCTCTATTTACGCCAGGTTGCCAGGGGTTCACAGGGCCGGTCCCTCCCCCCTTCTGGATGAGAGCCGAGGCTCTCGGCGTATTCAGTTGTCCAAGGTTTCATCATAGCAGGTGAGCAGAATTTTGTCAAATTCCTTCAGAGAAATTGTCTAACCAAGGCCATCCTATGGACTGTTGCAACTTTATTCGACGGGAAAACCTTTATTCAGATGTGGCCATAAAAAACCGGCCTACGGGATGCCTATAGCATTCCACCCAAACATTGCATCTCGCAAGCCTACTTCACATTGAACACACCACTCCTCCCATCATCTACCGAGCAGTCAAGGCTGACGTTGGAATTGGCAGGGCAGGCAATCGACTTTTGAGTAGAAAAGCCCGATGTATTCCCCAAAGCATCCCGCCCCCTTACTTTGTAATAGAGCGTTGCGCCGCGAGCCACCCCAAATACACAAACAGAATCGCTCATATTGGAGTAAACGACACAGGGGCGCAATGCGTAAAGAGTAAAGGGAACGAACACCGCGATGTGTGAAGGGGGTGAGAGCGTGTGACCGCTGTGTCTGGAGAAAGAGCAAGAGAGTTTCTACTCGCTGATGAGTGAAAAAAGTGTTACGAGATGCCGCGACAAGCCCGATGGCCGGATGGTCACGTACGGGTGTCCTCATTGTGGCCGTGAAGACATTGCGGGGCCGTGGCGTAGTGTGCATGCTCCTGGAGGCTATCGTTACTGGTCGTTGAGCCGACAAGATGAGTTGCTGCGCTTTGTGCAAGGCCTTTTTATTGCGGATTCCCCAATTATCACGACTTTGGACAGACCGTAGATTGGCGCACAATCCCGCCTGGAGGTAAACCTCCAGGCTACGTCAAGGC
>JALWHQ010000355.1 GCA_026983525.1 Anaerolineae bacterium
CTCCCCACCCGAACAACGACGCACGCATTGAAGCGTTGAAATCGGGAGATTTTGCCTGGGCGAACACGGCAACACTTCTGGGCACCGGCATCGTAAAGAAGACCGAACAAGGGTGGCAGTGGAATCCCAGCGCGTTCGACGAAAACGGCAAACTCAAGCCCGACTTCGTCGCCATTCAGGAGCCGAAGAACGAGAACTGTGGACTCTGTCACGCTCCCGTGCAGACCGACCCCACCCATCCCGTGCTTGTGTCCGATCTCAGCCCGCACACAGCGGCGACTGGCCAAGTGTTCTCGGGCCAGCAGATCGCCGAGTCCGCCATGAACATCATGGACAAGGAAAACCTGACCCGCTCTTGGGATGTCCACCTCAACCGTGGCCTTGACTGTGTGGACTGCCACTACGCGCCCAACAACCCCTCCTACTACCGAGAGCGCGAGGAAAATCGCCCCCCCTCCCTCCTCTACGACCCCCGCCGCCTCACCATTGGTGATTACCTGAAACTGCCCGACCACGATTTCGCTCGCGGGGAAACCGCGCAGCATCCCATTGACCCGAACAGCAGGGGCACCATGCGCCGCTGTGAGGACTGCCACGACGCCCAACAAATTCATTCCCCCTGGCTACCTTACAGCAATCGACACCTGACGGTGCTCTCGTGTGAGAGTTGTCACATACCGAAACTGTACGCGCCAGCCATCGAAGCCTATGACTGGACCGTGCTCATGCCAGACATGGGGCCGCGCAAGATTTACCGCGGACTTGACGGCCCAGCCAAAATGCCCGTCAACGATGTGCCCGTGACGGTGATGAACCTGGTCAGCGGTTACGAGCCCGTCATCCTCCAGCGGAACAACAGCGATGGGACGAACTGGCTCGCGCCTTACAACCTGATAGCCACCTGGTTCTGGGTGTACGACGATGCCAACGGGAACACCAGGCCCGTGCGCCTTGCCGACCTGAAGGCGGCCTGGTTCGAGGGCGACCGATACGCGCCTGAGATCGTCAGCACGCTGGACAGCAACAACGATGGAACCTTGGAGGAAAGCGAATTGGTCCTCGACACCGCGGCCAAGCAGACCGTTGTGGCGAAACGGCTGGAAGGTCTTGGTCTGCACAACCCGCGCATCGAAGCGCGCCTGCATCCCTACAGCATAGGTCACAATGTGGCCGAGAAAGATTGGGCCACGCAAGACTGTCACACGTGCCACTACCCCACCTCCCGACTGACACAATCCATGCGCATTGGGGTGGGCATCCCCGGCGATGTGATCCCCAAGTTCACCAAAGATGCCAACGTGTCGCCCGCTGGCTACTTCTACGTGCAGGCCAACACCCTGTACTTCCGCCCCGATACCAGGGCCTACGGCCTGTACATTCTGGGGCGCGACCGAATCCCCATCATCGACTGGTTTGGCCTGGCGCTGTTCGTTGGCGTGCTGATCGCGGTGACGGTCCACGCGTCCCTGCGCATCTATGCGGCCAAACGCCGCCGCGCGCGGGGACTCCCCGAGGTGGAGGAACTCTACCTCTACACGCCCTTTGAACGCTTCTGGCACTGGCTGCAGGCCGTCTCCATCGGCATCCTGCTGGTGACTGGCCTGCTCATCCACCGTCCAGACATCTGGCCCGCGCTGAGCAACTTCCGTTACCTGGTGCCCATCCACAACGTCACGGCTCTGTTGCTCATCATCGACGCGTTCCTGGCATTGTTCTATCACGTCACGACGGGCGCTATCAAAGAGTTCATTCCCCGCCCCAAGGGCTTCTTCGATCAGGCTTTCATGCAGGCCCGTTACTACCTTTACGGCATATTCCGAGGCGAGCCCCATCCCTTCGAGAAGTACCCAGGACACAAGTTGAACCCGTTGCAGCAAGTCACGTACTTTGCGTTGCTCAACGTGCTCCTTCCCGTGCAGGTCGTCGTCGGTGTGTTGATGTGGAGTGAACAGTACTGGCCTGGCCTCGTCCAGAAGTTTGGCGGGCTGCACGTTTTGGCTCCCATCCACACGCTGGTGGCGTGGCTGCTCGCCTCCTTCATTGTCGGCCATGTGTACCTGACGACGACGGGCCTCACGCCGTTGGAGGACATTCGGGGCATGATCACGGGGTGGGAGCGCGTGGAGGTCGAACGCAATCACAGCGACCAGGGCGAGAGCACCTAACTTGGGGGCGTGTCCTTCCCTGGGCGCGAGGGTGATGCAGCCCACAGCCAGTGGAAATGGAGGCGGAGGTTCAGCATGAACGCACGAAAGAAGCAGGAAAGCAAGCAGGCCCGAGGCTGGTTCAACCGCCCGACCCGCCCGTACTCGTATCCTTACTGGGGCGGAATACTTCTGGGCATCGTGCTCTTCTTTGCCTTTCTGATTCCTGGAACAGGTCTGGGAGCTTCGGGCGCGCTGGCTGCCGTTGGCGCTTATATGGTTGACCTCGTCGCCCCGCAGCATGTGGATCGCGTGCCGATTCTGGCGCACCTGGCAGGGGGAGACAAGAATCCCTTTGGCGGGTGGCTCATTCCCCTGGTCATTGGCCTGCTCATTGGCGGCTTCACGTCGGGCGTCATTCATGGCCGCGCCAAGTGGGAAACGACCAAAGGGCCGCACATTTCCGACAGGAAGCGATGGCTCCTGGCCTTTATCGGCGGCTTCATCTTCGTGTACGGCGCCCGCTTGGCGCGCGGGTGCACGTCAGGGCAGGCCCTGACCGGCGGCGCGGTCCTTTCGGCTGGGAGTTGGCTGATCATGATGGCCATCTTTGCCGGCGCCTACAGCCTGGCTTATTTCCTGCGCGACGTGTGGAATTAGGAAGACCAGGCAGGAAAACTCACCCGAGTGGAGGATATCATGGGACCATTTCCGCTGACCATGTCAAAGCCGGTGGAATTTCTCGTCTTGCTTGTGCTTGGCTTTGGTTTTGGGTACGCGCTGGAGACGTCGGGCTTCAACTACTCGCCCAACCTGGCTGCTCAGTTCTATTTCAAAGACGCGCGCGTGCTCAAAGTCATGTTCACCTCCATCGTAGTCGCTATGGTGCTCGTGTTCCTTGCCGTGGAAACCTTTATCCTCGATTACTCGCGCATCTGGGTTCCTCCCACCTACCTGTGGCCGGGGTTGGTGGGCGGCCTGGTCATGGGCGTGGGATTCATCATTGGTGGGTTCTGCCCAGGAACATCCCTGGTCGCCACAGTGACGGGCAAGATAGACGGTCTATTTTTCGTCCTGGGAGGGATCGTCGGGTGCGTTGTCTTTGCCGAGACGGAACAGTGGTTCCACGCCTGGTACAACGACAGTTACTACGGTCGGCTCACGCTCATGGACGTGTTCCACCTGCCCATAGGGGTCATCGTCATCCTGGT
>JALWHQ010000356.1 GCA_026983525.1 Anaerolineae bacterium
ACGACACTGAGCCGCGGGTTCTGAAGGGCCACACCATAGAGGGTCGTCAGGGCTTCCTGGCCCGGCGCGCTGAGGAAAACACGGACCTTCTCGCTCATGGCCTCACCCTCCTTTCCCCGCGGGTGTGGCCGTTGGTGTGGGCGTGAGCGCGGGCGTGGGCGCGAGTTGTCGCGTCCGCCGCGGTGCCGGCGTTGCCGTCGGCGTGGGCGTGGGCGTCGGCAGGATGGGCGGCCCTTCCAGGGCAAAGTCCAGCAGGTCCGCGGTGTTGACGCCGATGCTCACCTCGCCGGCGGGCTCCAGAGGTTCCAGGGCCAGGTAGATGCGTCCCTTCGCATCCAGCAGGGCAAGCAGCTCCAAGACGGTCAGGGTTCGGGTTGTTTCCTCACCCGCGTGCACGGTGAGGGTGATGGGCGTGACGGGCGCTTCCAGAAGCACCACGTCTTCGTTCGTGCGTCGTCCCACGGGGCGGAGCTGATCCACATCGGTGCTTTCCTGATAACGAAACGCCTGCGGGACCACCAGCACCTTCAGGCCGGAAAGCATGACACGGGCCACCGGCCCGGGCCGGGGCGTCGGCTCCGCCACATCGAAGCCCCCGTACTCCTGACCGAGGTTCAGTTCGGACGGGTCCAGGATGCCGATGACGGTCACCCGGTCGCCGGGGCGGAGAAGGCCCAGAACGCCGGCTGCCCGGTCCACGCGCACCCCCACCGCGCGGGTGTCGGGAGCAATCTGGGCGGGGAGCCCATACGCTCCCTCGGCCACCATCTCAGCCGTGATCTGGTCCCCTTCCGCACGGGCGATGGCCAGAACCCTGCCCACCACTTCACCGGGGTTCTGGAACGCCCCCGGCATCCGGGCGGACGTGTGCACCTGGACGACGCGCACGTCCCTGGCCGTGAGCTTCGCGCCCGCAGGCAGGGGACGGGCCGCGACGACCGTGGGCACGGTGCGCTTCACGCCCGCGAAGAACGCGGCAACCAGGAAGAAGGTGACCAGCGCCACCAGGGCTGTCATGCCGATACCCTTCATGCCTTTGCTCATTGAATACCCTCCTTATCCTCGTGTGTGTTCGTGTTGTTGACTTACCGACTCAACCCGTATATCCGTCGTATCTCCTCGTCCGTGGGCATATCGGCCTCGACCATCAGGGGGCGGAAGAGGAAGGGCTCGACCTCCTCGCGTCGCCAGCCCAGGCCGAACTTGCCGATGAACATGGCCCGGGGCATGTTCTCAATGAAGCGCAGGTAGGGCGTGTCCACGAACCCCGCGGTGGTGCGGCCCAGCGCGGCCAGGGCCACGCGCACGTCGTCCGCGTTCTTGAGCTGGCCCACGAAGAGCACGTTGCACGAGGAGAGGATGCCCGCGGGGAGTTCCGACGGCGACTGGGCGATGATGCCCAGGTAGATGTTGTACTTCCCCGCATCCCGGAACATGGACTGGAAGATTTCCGCGGTCTGAGCCCGGCCCGTCTCCTCGCCGCCGGCGACCGCGCCCCCTGCGGTGATGACCTTGTTCCCCTCCTCGAAGAGGAGGATCATGGGCGTGTCTGCCCCCTCCTCGCCCGTCTGCCGTCGCACCACCGCGTCCGTGTAGAGATGCCACGCGATGAGGCCCAGGAGCACGGCCTTCACGTACTCCATGCCCTGGAGCAGCCCCCCCCTCCAGCACGGCCAGCCCCCAGGGCAGGGCCAGGTCCTCGATGGGGATGCTCCCCTCGCCCCGCCCGTACATGCGGGCCAGCCGGCCCTGGGTGAAGGGAGCCAGGCGCAGGAGTACCCCCTCGATGCTGGCGTAGGACGGGTCCCGCTGGCTGAAGCGGGACTGGAGCGCCCTCAGTCGCTCGTACCACAGGGTGATGTCCACCGCCTTGGAACGCTCCACCGCGAGACGCTGTACGTCCTCGGGCGGCAGGTCGTACAGGTACGCGCCCGCGGGCAGGCCCAGTTTGCGGGCCTCCTCGTCCTGCACGCGGCCCCAGCGGTCGTGTTCCAGCACCTCCCGGTCGTTGACCAGCACCCCGTGCTCGATGTACAGGTCGCGCAGGGTCTGGCGCAGGAAGCCGAGTTGCCGCGGCCCCATGCGCCCCGCGTTGGCGAAGAGTTCGCAGGTGACCTCCAGTTGGGCCTCGGGGAGAATGCGCCGCCCGATCTGCAACGGGTTCCAGCGGATGGGCCGCGGGGACTGGGGCGAGAGGCCCCACACGTCCACGTGGTCCGGGTCGAGAAGACGCGTCAGCCTGCGCCAGCCCAGGCCAAAGTCCAGGGCCACCGCGCGCCAGCGCCACTCCCGCACCGCCTCCAGGACCAGGCGCTCAGTGACCACGCTCTTGCCAAAGCGGGTGTCCGCCACCGCAGCGAAGTTTGACATCTTCTCCCGCGGCAGGCGGACTGCGGCGCGGGTCAGCTCTGCCCGCTCGGTCGAGAACAGGTGGCCCAGCATGAGCCCCTCATCGAAACGGGGGAACGCGAAGGGCGGGATCTCCTCGCTCACCGTGTCCGCGTCCCCCTCCTCGTACGCGCCCGGCGCGGCGTAGGCCGCGGCCTGGGTCAGGGTGGTCAGGGTGGTGAAGCGGTGTCCCTCCAGCGCGAAGGGGGAGGGCTCCGGGTCGGGCGCGGGGGAGAAGGCCAGCGCGTAGGTGCGCACCCGTTCTTCCTCCTCGGGCGAGAGGTCCACCGGCTGCACAGGCGTGGCCACGCCCTCCTCGCCGTGGAACGCCTGGACGAAGAGGCCCTTCATGGCCTCGCGCGCCTCCGCGTCGGGCAAGAGCGCGTACGCGTCCACGAAGAACGCGCCCTCCATCATGGCCTGGTCCAGCACCCGCATCTGGTCCTCCAGGGCCTTGGCGACCATGTCGGCCACGTAGTCCACGGCCTGATAGGACCGGTTCCAGGAGATGCTGGGCGCGATGCCCATGCCCAGGCCAATGGCCCGGGCCGCGTTCACCGTCTGGGCCTGGACCACGCCCACCGCGCGGCCGATGCCCGTCGAGGTGGTGTCTGCTCGCCCGGTGGTCTGCGAGCGGGACACGGTATGTGCGCCGCCCTCGCTGGTCGTCACAGAGCGAGAACGGGTGTGCCCTTCGGCAGTCGTCTCGGTCGTTGTCGTAGAGGACATGCGGGCGTGGCTCTCGCCCGTGGTCGTGGCCTGCATGGTGGCCGTCCCTGTACCGTGGGCCACGGTGTGGGATGTCGTGTCTGCGGTGGTGTGGGTGGTGGCGGACGTGTGGGTGGTGCCGTGGGCCACGCCCCAGCCGTGGGATTGGGTCGTGCTCTGGAAGCCACCCTGCATAGACGTTTCGGTCGTGCCCCAGGCGTGGCCGCCGCTCACGCCCACCTCGAACACACCGGGGATGCCGCCGCCGACGTTGCCGCCCACGTTCCAACTGCTGGTGTTCGCCACGGACGTGCCCCAGGACGTGCCGCTGGACGTGGCCGTGCCCCAGTTCTCGGAGCGCACGGTGGTGTGGGCCACGCCGTTGGTCACACCCACGCCCACGGTGCGGGCCGTGCCGTCCGAGACGGACTGGAAGGTGCTCTGGGACACGCCCGTCGTGGTGGCCTGCATGGTGGCGTGGGTCTCGCCCGTGGTGCGGGCCGTGCCGCGGGTCACGACGTTGCTCCACGCCTCGCCCTCGGTCACGGCGCGTCCCCACGTTTCCGTCTCTGCCGTGCCCACGGTTTCGGCCTCGGAGACGGTATGGGCGCGGCCCTCGGTGTAACTGTCGGCGCGGGATGCGCCGTAGGCCGCGCCCGCGGCTGCGGCGTCCAGGCCGGAGAGGATGACCGGCAGGGAGAGGCCGATGTTCCAGCCCTTGGTGCTCGTGACGCGGGAGCGCCAGATGCTCGCCTCCGCGCGCACCCGCTCCATGAGGCGGAAGAGATCCTGCGGATCGCCGTTCCCGACCCTGTTGAACAGGAACAGGGTAAGGAAGGGCTTGCCCAGGGCCATCATGCCCCGGAAGACGTACTCGTTTTGCTGCAACCCCACTTCGTCGGGCCTGGGGGACGCGGGTGTTCCATCGGGACGGTCGCGCGTGGGCGCGCGCACCCCCTCCCGCGGGTCGGGCTGGCCCACGAAGGCCAGGGCGTGGGGGTTCTGGGAGAAGGAGCGGCGCACGAACTCCACCACCTCGAACTCGGGCGGCTCGAAGCGGGACTGGGGGAACGCGGCCATGAGCATGGCGAGGATGAGGCTCAGGCCGTTGCGGGCGCGTTCCACCGCGCGGTCGCGGGCGGAATCCTCGGCGACCGCGGCGTAAATCTGCACCACCCCTCTGTTGGGGATGCCCGCGTAGAGGACGGCCAGGTCCACCTGCGCGCCGTACGCGGCCTTGAGCGCCTTCCGCGTGCGCTCGATGAGAGAGGGCGACTCGCGGTGCGAGCGGGGCAGGCGTTTCAGGGCCGCCATGCTCACCGCGCGCCAGTAGGCCCGCCCCCCCTCCATGAGGTGCAGGGCGATGTGGTCCAGCCGTCCGTTGTCGGCGTATTCGACCTGTACGTCCAGCACGTGCATCGTTCCTCGCAAGTTTCAGGTTCCAGGTTGAAGGTTAAAGGCGAAGTCCTCTTTCACCTTGTATCTTACGGCTGATTCTTCTGGAGCCGTATAATGTGGTTCTCAAGGCCACAGACCGTCTTAACCGTGGGATACGAGCCCGAGTTGCAGCGTGGGTCGTGGCCTTGGCATTCACCGTGCAACCCGGATGATTGCTTGGGCCCTGGAGCCCGAATGTTCCGCAAGGCCGGGTACATGCATTCCAGGAACAGGGAGGAACATCGTGCAGGCCAAGACTTTCGTGGGTATTGACATCAGCCAAGATGCGTTGGACGTTGCCCTGTGGCCCAGTCAAGAAGTGTGGTCTGTCTCCCGCGATGAGGAGGGAGAACGCACCCTTGTGCGTCGTCTGCGGGAGACAAAGCCAGCTCTGATCGTGTTGGAAGCCACAGGGGGGATGGAGATCCCTGTAGCCGTCCTGTTGGCTCAGGCTCAGTTGCCCGTGGCTATCGTCAATCCGCGCCAGGTACGAGAGTTTGCTCGGGCAACAGGCAAACTGGCCAAAACAGACCGCTTGGATGCCTTGGTTCTGGCTCGGTTCTGGCTCATTTTGCGTATGCCATTCGGCCTGAACCTCGGCCTTTGCCTGACGAAGACCTGCAAGCGCTGCGTGCCCTGGTGGCCCGACGCCAACAACTCGTGCAAATGCGCGTGGCTGAGCAGAACCGTCTGCGCACAGCGCCCAAGAGCATGCACCCTTCCTTGCATGCCCATATCAAATGGTTGGATGAGGAGATTCAACGGTTGAACCAGGAGATTCATGACCATATCCAAAACAGTCCCCTCTGGCGAGTGCAAGAGAAACTCTTTCGGAGTGTGCCGGGTGTCGGGCCTACCGTCACCTATACCCTCTTTGCTTTCCTCCCCGAGTTGGGCACACTGTCCCACAAGAAACTCGCCGCCCTCGTGGGTGTTGCTCCCTTGAACAATGATTCTGGGCGCCGTCGGGGCAAACGCTCCATATGGGGCGGACGAGCCCATGTCCGCCGTGCCCTCTACATGGCTACGTTGGCTGCTATCCGTCATAACCCGGTTATCCGCAGGTTCTATGAACACCTTTTGGCACGTGGCAAGGCCAAGAAAGTCGCTATCGTCGCCTGTATGCATAAACTGCTCACAATTCTCAACGCTATCGCTAAGAACGGCTCCTACTGGAAGCCAACTACTTGCCATTCAACATGATTGCGGAATCTTCTCGAAAACCGCCAGATAATTGCGCAGGGTACGGGCTGAGAGGCCCATGACCGCGGCCAACCGCTCATATGTCGTCGTGATACGTGTGCGCCCTACGCGCTCGAAGAGATCCAACATGAAGGAAACGGCCCACAATTCTTCCTGGCCTAATTCGCCACTCTCCATGAGGGTGAGGAATCGTCTATCCAGATCTGCGTTATTCCAGTTACCCGCGGTCATGGCAACACCTTAGTCTTTCCGACTTCTTACACCTGCGTCGCTTTCCTCGTCCGTGTCCATGTCTAACTGCAACGACGCCTCAAGCTCGGCCCGGCAGCGCGAGCACATCCAGTCACCCCAGGCCGCGGGCCATTCCTGACAGACCCCACAGATGTCCCGACCTTCGTCCGTTTCCAGACGGCGGGGATATAACTCGCCACCCAAAGGCCAGCAACCGAGATATGTGCCCATCTCACCCCTCCCACACCAGGGCCTCGTATTCTTCCGCCACGCGCGCGGACACGCGGCCTTCGCCAGCGCAGAGATCACACGCTTCCGAACGAAGTGCATCATTCCAGGGGACAAGGCCCACCCACATGCCGACGGTGGCACCAGGAAAGCCGTAACCCATGCCGTTGCACGCGGGGCACTCTACGAGGTCTTGTGAGGTAGGTTCTGGTGTGAGGCTCTGTGTTGCGTCCTGCACGATGTCTCCCCCCAGTCTTGCGAGAGGTGGGGGCTCTGGGCTATCATTCTCTTGCCCGGGAGCCGTGTCCTCTCGGGTCGTAGCCCTGGCCGGGTATGGCGGCGCAGGGCTTTTGTTTTTCCGGGGGGAAGTATAGCACAAACAGTACAACTTGTCAAGTATGACTTATACTGTTTCGGGGTACACAGAAGTCCGAGAGAGGGCAAGACAAAAGAAAGGGAAAAGGTAACGTGAGCATACTGCTTGCAGGCGGATTATACGAAGTTACCCTAACATGTGAGGAGGCCAATACTCACGTGTGAAAGTACGCTGTCCACGCTTTACTTTCCGCACATCAGCGACTAGTGCCGCATACGCCACATCGGCCTCGTTCAAAAGCCTCTTGTTCCCACGTCCACCGCGCTTCCCGCCACGTTGATCATAAAGTACCCTTACAAAGCCCTGCCGAATCCAGCGATACAGACTAGGCTTGCTAAGCCCATATTTTCGGCACGCTTTCTCTATTGTAATAGGGACCCCATCTAAATATTGAACTTGCTGCCACAATTCTTGTCTAGATGCAATCTCCCTCACATCTCCCTCCGCCACGGCCACCTCCTGGTCGAGTTGTACTGCCCTTATTGTACCTGATTCGATGGCGCGCTCCAAGACCTCCTCGGAAACGCCGTAGCGTTCGGCGGCCTCGGTGAGAGGGATGTAGCGGGGAAGGTCCGTGACCGGCTCACCGTTCGCGTCGCGCAGTTTGCGCACGTCCTCCTCGGCCACGGCGATGTGGCCGTTCACGCGGATGGCACGAACAACACCATGCTCAACGGCTCTCATCAGGAGGTCGTGCTCCAGGTTGTATTTTCTACAGGCCTCCTCTAACCGAAGATACACAGGTGTGCTCATCGTTCCCGTCCCTTCTTTCGTTTCCCGTATAACTCTTCAAGCGCTTTCTCACCACGTTCTCGTTTATGAATGGCCCCACGGAGTACCCCAAGGAGAAAGTCGGCTACATATATGCCGACCACGGCTTCTTGTAACGTAAACGTAGGGGTAGAATGAGCCATTGGATTACGAAACAAAATGCTTGCCCCTTTTCCAAGGCTCTGGATACCGCTCAATTGCCATTTAGGGTCTTTCGGTTTGAGGGGACCCTTACTGGCGAACAGCATTTCCCAGTTTTTCGTTAACCCCGACCTTGGGGTTATACCTAAACCCTCCACCACCTTCCTCACTTCCTCATCCAGATAGCGATAGACACTGAATATGGCATCTCCGTACCGTCCATCCAGCATATGCCGCATTGCAAGTGAGCGGATTGTCGGATTCGCGCCCGGAATCAGACGGGGATACGAGAGTTCGTTCTTGTGGCGATACGCGAGCAGCATGTAGGTGGAGAGGGCAGAAACCAGGACGGGAAAGCCGGTGATGACCAATATCCGCTTGAGCGATTCCCTGTACCACCCCAACAAAAGTCCCGGGTGCGTTGGATCTGGGTAGGAGGCAAAGAGCATCTTGAATTGGGACCCCAAAAGGGGAGAAACCAGGTACACGTAAATCGCCGGCATGAAGAGGAAGGCCAAAATCCATGCCCGGAAAAAGTCCTTCGTGATTTCTCGTCCCAAATGGAGTATCCGATCTGTCCCGGCCAGCATGTGTCGCAAGGAGAAGTACACAGAAGCGAGGAGAACAGCGGGTAAATAGACGTAGTGTTCAAGGCGCAAGGAAACGAGGCCGGGGATGAGACGAAGTACCGTCGATGAAGCCCCTCCCTTCAATCCCATCTTCAGAAAGAAGGGAGCGAAGATTTCTCGGAAGACAATAATCAGCAGGAAGGACAAGAGGACACAGACACCCAGAGTGCCCGTGTAATAAGCAATTCGACGTGGGATAGCAGGAAGGCCTATACTTCTGGCTTCTAACATGACGTCCCCGAGGTTGAATATACAAGCGGGCGGGCACTCAGGCCCGCCCGCCCTCCGGTTCGTGGCTGGGGGACAGGGATTCGAACCCCGACTCGCGGATCCAGAGTCCGCTGTCCTGCCCGTTAGACGATCCCCCACTACTAACGCCTATTTTACCCATCGGGCAGTACGCAGTCAAGTCCCATTTGGATGTTGGATGCTGGTACACCTCGGGGCCCGGATAACCGAGAGGGCTTTCGAGGTTCGTGCGGGGATGCGGTATAATGGTGTTGCCTGATACCGAGAGGAAGGATGCACCCGGCCATTCTTTGGCAAAGGATAGACAGGCCATGACGACAGAACACGACGACCTGCAACCCGAATTTCACTACATCGAACTCGACTACACCCGCGGGGATAAGTACCGCGATTTGAATCTGCCCGAGGAAACCGAGCCCCCGCGCATCGAGCGCCTGGAAGTCTACCCCTACCCCGACCTGACCAAAATCTGGATTCGCGGCCAACTCACCTACTTCAAGCGCTTCCCCAACCTGGAAATGACCCTCTACGACCCCGACGGTGCGCCCATCTCCGACATGCTCCTGGTGGAGCACCGCACCTTCTACTTGGATCTGACCATGCACCTGCGCGCGACACCCCGCCCCGGCGAGCGCTACCGGCTGGAGGTAGTGCTTGTCCGGGACGAAGAGGTATTGGATCGGAGAACGCAGGAGTTTGACCTGGTCTTTGTCGAGCCTGACATTTGACCCGGGCCAGTTCTGAATCTGGACGTGTACAGGCGCAGTATCGATGGGAGGCCGCCATGACCGAACAGGAGCGCGTTCAAAACACCTCGGAAACACCGGAAGACCTGGAAGCCATCCGCAAGCGCATCGAGGCGCTGCGTCGGGCCATTGAGTACCACAACTATCTCTATTACGTCCTCAACCAACCCGAGATCCCGGATAGCGTGTACGATGCTATGTTCCGGGAACTGTTGGAGTTGGAAGAGAAGTACCCCCAATTCCGCAGCCCGGACTCGCCCACTCAGCGCGTGGGGGGGCGTCCCCAGGAGGAATTCCCACGCGTGCGGCACCCTGTGCCTATGCTCAGCCTGGCCAATGCCTTCAACGAGGATGAGTTGCGCGCCTGGTATGACCGCCTGCTCAAACTCGTCCCGCCTGGGGTCAAACTGGCCTTCGTCGTCGAACCCAAGATCGACGGACTCACCGTAGTCTTGCATTATCGGGATGGCGTTTTTGTGCAGGGGGCCACGCGCGGGGACGGGTACGAGGGCGAGGATGTCACCCCCAACCTGCGCACGGTCAAGCAACTTCCCCTGCGCATTCCCGTGCCGCGGGCCGAGGATGGCCGCCTTCCCGACGTCCCTGTTCCCTCCTACCTGGTTGTGCGTGGGGAGGCGTATGTGCGCCGCGCGGACTTCGAAGCGTTCAACGAGGAGCAACGGCGTAAGGGGGGGCGTACCTTTGCCAATCCTCGCAATTTCGCGGCTGGTTCCGTGCGCCAGTTGGACCCCTTCGTGACCGCCCAGCGTCCGGTGCGGCTGTGGGTGTACCACCTGGTGCTCGCCGAGGGTTTGCCGCAACCCTTCACCTCCCATTGGGAAGCGCTCCACTACCTCAAGGAACTCGGCTTCCCCGTCAATCCCCTCAACCGGCGCTTCGATTCCTTCGACGAGGTCGTGCAATACTGCCTCTCTTTTGCCCAAAACCCCCCCGACCTGGAATACGACATCGATGGGTTGGTCATCAAACTCGACAACATGGACCTGTGGGACACCCTGGGGTTTGTCGGGAAGGACCCGCGCTGGGCCATCGCCTTCAAGTTCGGCGGGGAAGAGGCGGTCACCCGTCTGCTGGACATCATCGTTCAGGTGGGACGCACGGGCGTGCTCACCCCGGTCGCTGTGCTCGAACCCGTCCGGGTGAGTGGGGTTGTCGTCAGTCGGGCCACGCTGCACAACGAGGATTACATTCGTGAGAAGGATATTCGCATAGGCGATTACGTTGTCGTACAGCGTGCCGGGGAAGTCATCCCTCAGGTATTGCGCCCCTTACCCGAATTGCGCACCGGCGACGAGAAGATCTGGCACATGCCCAAGCACTGCCCCGTGTGTGGCGCGGAAGTCATTCGCCCTCCGGGAGAGGTGGCTTACTACTGCACGAACTCCTCCTGCCCCGCGCAATTGGTGCGCTCCATCCAGTGGTACGCCTCCCGTGCAGCCATGGACATCGAGGGGTTGGGCATTAAGGTGGCGGAGCAACTCGTCGAGGAGGGGTTGGTCAAGGACCTGGCGGATATTTACTATCTCAAGCCGGAGGATCTGCTCAAACTGGAGGGGTGGAAGGAGAAGCGGGTACAGAATCTCCTCAATGCCCTGGAAGAGAGCAAGACCCGCCCCCTCTGGCGGCTCATCACCGGTCTGGGTATCAAGTTCGTGGGCCAGGTGACCGCGCAGGTCCTTGCGTCTCACTTCCGTAGCATCGATGCCCTGGCACAAGCCACGGAGGAAGATCTCCTTCAAATCGAGGGCATTGGCCCGAAAATCGCCCAGAGCATTGTCACCTGGTTCCGTCAGGAGCAAAACCGGAAAGTGTTGGAGAAACTGCGGCGGGCCGGCGTGCGCATGGCCGAGGAGCCGGAGGAGGAAGCCGAGGCCAAGCCCTTGTCCGGCCTTACCTTTGTCATCACGGGCGCCCTTTCGAGCATGAGCCGGGAGGAGGCCAAGACCTTCATCGAGTCCCTGGGAGGCCGGGTGACGAACAGCGTCAGCCGCAAGACGGATTACCTGATCGTGGGGGAGAATCCGGGGAGCAAGTTGCAACGGGCCCAGGCGTTGGGCGTTCCTACCCTGACGGAGGAGGAGTTCTTCCAACTGGTGCGCGAACAGGGCGGAAAGATTTGAGAACGGAAACACACAAGATGGACGAGCCATCGTGCGTCGCCCGTCGTACATAACACGAATTGTACGACGCACGACGCACGGTGGGGGTCGTCACGTCAATCGTCATCGTCTGCCTTGCGTGGTGGCATGGGGCTCTGTTTGAACGTGGCTTTCAGGCCGCGGATGAGGGCCTCGCGTTCCGCCGGTGTGAGCCGCGCCTTGGACTGAATGAGCCAGTATTGGATGGGAGGCATTTCCCCCTCTTCGACGACCTCTATCGCTTCGTAGGGCTCCTTTTGTGGTCGATTCCATTCCGAGAAGTTCAACACACTCCGGCCTTCCTGCACATCTCGTTGTACCAGCCAAGATATGGGCGCAACGTTCGAATACCAGGGCCACTCCGTCTCGTTGCTGTGACAGTCGAAACACGCCCGTTTGACTAATTCGCGCGTTTGGGGGCTATCCCAGTTGGGCTCCTGTAGAACAGGCGGGTTGGTGTGGTTGTGTCCATAAGGGATGACCTGGATGAGGACAAACAGTGCTCCCAAGAGAACCACGCCTTTGGCAATCCACGATTTCATGGTCCTTTCCTCCCTGTGCGAGGTGGTGGCATCAACCCCGGTGCACCCGGCACCGAGGACGAGTGTATCAGAAGATCGCCCCCGTCGGTTAGGGACGTGCTATCGTTCGTTTAAGGGGAGATTAAGGAACGCCGCTGTCGGGGGCACTCATTAGAGATGTCGCCAGGCAAGCATCTCACGGGCGGGCGCGCGATCTCCTGTGCAGGAGATGCGGCGGGGCGCGTCCAGCAGTTCGATGTGGAATCCGAGGCTCTCGTAGAGGGCCAGGATGCGCTCTGTGGCCTGGTTCGAGGCCACGACAGGCCCCGGATGTTGGGCCAGCCATTCGGCCAGGCGTACCTGGTCATCCCAGGAAAACCCTTCCCGGCTGTATCGACGGAAAGGAACGTCGTAGGGGGGGTCGGCGTAGACGAAGTCGTCATCGTCCAGGTCGAGGTCGGCAAAGTCCACGCAGGTGAATTGCCAGCGGGCAAGGACGCGAGCATAGGGGGTGAAGTCACGGCGATAGGGAATGTGTCGGTAGCGGCCGAAGGGGACATTGAACTCCCCGCGGCGGTTGAAGCGGCAGAGGCCGTTGTAGCCGGTGCGGTTGAGGTAGTAGAAGAGCATGGCCGCTTCGCGCGTCCCTTGGTTCCCCTCCTTTAGCAACCGGTTGAAACGCCGGCGGTGGCGGTAGTAAAGGTCGGCATCGTTGCGCATGTCGATGTCGATGATCAGGCCGCGCTGCAGCCAGTGGTAGAAATTGATCAGGTGGGGATTAATGTCGTTGAGGAGGGCTCGTTGGGGCTCGAGCCCCAAGGCAACGGCCAGTCCACCACAAAAGGGTTCCACCAGACGGCGATAGCGATGCGGTTCCCACAGGGCTTTCAGACGTGGAACCAGCCACCGTTTTCCTCCCGCCCACTTGAGTGGGGGCGAAAGCCGTCCCTCTTTGCCACTCATACCACCTCCGGTAAGATGTGGCCGGGATCCCAACGCGCCTTCAAGCGTCGCATCAGGTCGGCGATGTCCGGCCGGATGTCGAAGGCACGGACTTTGGCATCCGGGGGGTGATGCATGACCAGCGCGTAGCCGCCCGCGTTGTGGGCGATATCCCGTACCCTCGCGATGCGCGCTGCTGCTTGCTCCGAGTCGCCTACCCAGCGCACGTAGCAGAAGGCGGACCCAACGTCAACGAGAAGGCGCGCGTCGGGCATGAGTTCCCTCACCTGGCGGACGCCCTCGTCCAGCGCGGCCGGGGGCAGCCCCACACGCGCGAGCCACTCCCCCTCCTTTACGGCCACGAACTCGGCCCAGGCGTCGCTGCCCGTGGTGGCGATGGCTTTCCCCTGCCCCTGCCAGGCATCCTGCACCAGGGACAACTCGGCCTCTACCTCGTGGGGGTGCCCTTCTGCCGTGTAGATGACCGTCCATCCCGAAGCCCTGTCTTCGGTAGGGGGAGCAATGACCACCCCCGAGGCGATGAGCGCGTGCTGATACGCCTCCCAGGCCCGGACCAGTGCCTCTTCCAGGGTTGGGGCAGTGAGGGCCAGGGAACGTTGTGCGCGCGGCAGCGGGCTCACGCGGAGGGTCACATCCGCAATGAGCCCCAGGGTGCCCCACGACCCCACGAAGACCTTGGGCAGATCGTACCCGGCCACGTTCTTGACCACAGGACGCCCGGCGCGAATGAGGCGGCCATCGGGTAGGGCAACCGTCATCGCCAGCACCACATCCCGGACGCCCCCGTAGCGCAAGCGCAAGGGCGCGTTGGTGTTCGTGGCTACGATATGGCCTACGGG
>JALWHQ010000357.1 GCA_026983525.1 Anaerolineae bacterium
ACGAAAGTGGCCTGTTTCCCCCTCTCCCCTCCCCCAACGTTGGGGGAGGGGAGAGGGGGAAACAGGCCACTTTCGTTGTTCTCGACCATGTTCGAGGGGTGAGGAGTGAGGGCTTTAACCCAGCACTTCCCCTTTCACCACACGTTTGCCAACCGTATCATTTATCGCTCGGCATATTTTTCAGGTGAGGGTATACGGCCCGCAGAAACTTCCGCAAGTCGTCCAGGTGTTCCAGGTAATCGATAAGGCGGGTGACATCCACACGCACATACTCGTGAATGAGAATGTTGCGCAAACCAATCATGCTGTGCAATCGACGGGCCAGGTCTGCATCCAGGTAGCCGTACTTCTCCAGCAAATCCACGCATTCGCCATAGGTGGAGGGCGTACCCAGGTGGCGAACATTCACCAGGTGACAGGCGATATCTATGACCATCTGGATAGCCTCGAACAAGCCGTAGCGAAGTCCCCACTGGACGTGTTCGTCTGCCAGGATGGTGTCGCGGTCGTAGCGGTGACGAAAGGCTTCGAGCGAGCGGATGTGATCTTCAAGGCGCTTCAGGCGCTCGTGTATCATCGGGCAACTCCCCAATGTGTCCAGTAGCCACACGGCGGCGAAATGCTTCGTCGACCATGCGGCGCAGCGGTTCGGTGTCCATGTAGGCGAGCATACAGCGGGTTTTGAATTCGACATAGCGGTTCATGTCTCGCGCGAACAAAAGCCGCCCCTTGACCACACTCTCGAAGGCCAAGAGGGGAGAGGTACGGGGCAGGTCATTGACCACCACCACATCCACCGAACGACCCACCGCCTTCTCCAGACGGCTGATCAGAACGCCCAACTCCTCCAGGGGCAGGTCACGCGTCACGTATATGCCCACGTCCACATCGCTCATGGGCAGCAACGTCCCCGTCGCCGCGGAACCAAACAGCACGGCAAAATCGATGTCCTCGTAAGATTGGAGAATGGCAGTCAACGCGCGCTCGTCTATCTGAGTCATGGTGATGGGTCAGGCTTGGGTCATCCTACCGTTTCCCTCGCATTTTACTGGAGATGAAGGGAATGTTCAATCGCTCAACGCGCGCAGGCGCCACACGCCAAGGGCGAGGAACACGACACCAAACGCGAGGAGCCCCCCAACTTCGGGCAGGACATCGAGCAGACCCGCGCCGCGCAGGAAGATGGCCTCGAACGCGCGCATGGCCCACGCGGTGGGCAGGACCTGGGCCGCGCGCTGGTACATCTCGGGCGTGATCTCCAGGGGCCACCACGCGCCCCCCAGCGCGGCCAGCACCATACTGAGGAACGTGGAGAGCGCGGACGCGGCCTGCGCGGTGCGCACCACCGTCGCCAGGGCCACGCCCACGGAAACGCCCATGAAGCCAAAGGCCATGAGCACCGCGGCCAGCGCCAGGGGCGACCGCCCCCAGTCCACGCCCAGGGCCAGCCAGCCGAAGAGGACAAGGATCGCCATTTGGATCACGCCCATGAGAAAGCGGGAGAGCACCTTGCCTCCCAGGACGAGCGCGCGCGACGTCGGCGTGGCGAACAGTCGGGCCAGCGTGCCCGCTTCCTGCTCGTACAGGAGCACGCTGCTGGCCGTGAGGAACGTGATCAGCCCCCAGGTGACCAACTGGCCCGCCGCGGATTGTTGGGACGCGTTGAGCATGTCGGGCGTGGCTCGGCCCGCCACGGTCGTGTGCACCCGCAAGGGCGCGTCCGCGAGCCTCTGGCCGATCTCGGCCAGAATGTCGCGCTCGTCTAGGGACGCGCCGAAATCGCGGGCAAAGTCCGCCCCTGCCTGGGCGATGCGCGCGCTCTGCTGGGCCACGGCCAGCGCGGCCTGCAAGGCCTGGCGCAGGGCAATGGCGCGGTTGTCCCGCTCGTCCACCCGCACGCCCACCTCCACCGTCTCCCCTGCGCGCAGCCGTTCGCCAAAGCCCGCGGGAATGACCACGAGCATGGGCGCGTTACCCTGCTCGAACCGTTGTTCCCCCTGGACGCGGTCGGGCACCAGGAGCACCTGCACACCGCCCCGCTGCTCCAAGTGTGCGCGCACCAGCGCGCTGAGCGAAGAGCGATCTTCATCCACCAGGAGAAGCGGAAACGTCACCTGCCCATCCCCTGTGCTGAACGCGAAGGAGAGCACCACCATGAAGATCATGGGCAGGATGAAAAAGTAGAGGAGCGTCGAGCGCTCCGAGAATTCGATGCGCGCGTCCGTCCAGGCGATAACCAACAACTTGCGCATGGGGCCCCCCTCACAGATAGACGATGGACCATGGACGATAGATCATCGTCTATCGTCTATCGTCCCTCTACCCACTCAACTGGCGGCGCAGACCAAGGGCAGAAACCGCGTACAAGACCACCGTCATCACAGCCAGGGCGAGCAGGATGGGCGTGAGGTCGCGCAGGGTGCCGCCCTCCAGCAACGTCTGAAAGGCATCCAGCCCCCAGGCGTTGGGGGAGATGCGACTGGCTTCGGCCAGCCAGCGGGGCAGGTTCTCGCGCGGGAAGAAGTGCCCCGCGCTCATGCCGAAGACCAGGGAAATCGCAGTGCCGATGGCGTTGGCCTGTCCTGGCGTGCGCGAGTACGCGGCGATAATCATCCCCCATCCCGACGCGGCCAACACGACGAAGACGCACACGAGCACCACGGCCAGGGGATTTCCCCAGGAAAGGCGGAAGAGGAGCGCGGTGCTCACAAGCAGGATGGCCAGTTGCGCCCACCCCGTCAGCCAGATGCCCACGATCTTGCCCAGGAGAACGTGAAGGGGACGGGTGGGCGTGCTGAGCAACCGTGGCAACGTGCCCTGCTGCCGTTCCTGCAAAAATACACGGCCGCCCGCGGTCATGGTGAACATCAGGGTGAAGATGGCCATGCTGGGGGCAAGGTAGGCCACGGGCGAGAACGAGAGGGCCTTCTTCCTCTCGTCCAAGGCCACCAGGTGCACCTGAGCGGCGGCGTTGTTTTCCCTGGCAATGGCAGCCGCGCGCGCGCCCCACTCCCTCGCCAACGCCTGCCAGTCGGATGGGTTGGTCGGCAATGCCCCCGCGCGCGCCAGGGACGCGAACACCACCTGTCCCCCCACAATGCTCACGTTGGCCGAATCCACCACGTTGCTCACGATGCCGCGCACCGCGCCGGCGCTGATAGGTCGGGACGGGTTGGCGTAGATCTCCACCGCGCTGGGGGCTGGATTGGCACGCATGATCGCGGCACTGAAATCCGCGGGGATGATCACGGCTGCGGCGGCCTGGTCCGCGTCCACACGGCCGCGCGCGGCCGCCTCATCCGTCATCACCGTCGTGTCCAGAAGGTCGGCCAGCCCCTCGCTCTGTAAGACCTGAACGAGCGCCTGCCCCAACGGGCCCTCGTCGTGATTGACCACCACCACGGGAATGTCCGCCAGCGTGTGGGAATCTCCAAACGCGGCAGCCATGATCAGAGTAAGGGCGAAGGGCAGCGCCAGCATGAAAATCAGCGCCACAGGGTGGCGAAACGTCATCACCAGGTCGTAAAGAGCAATCGTGAGTACTTTGCGCATGGACCCTCTCACATTGCGTCGTGCGTCTTTCGTCTTTCGTCTTGCGTCGTGCGTCTTGCATCGTGCGTAGGAAGAATGGACGCAAGACGCACTACGCACTACGCTCTAATCCCGCAGCGAGCGACCTGTGAGGTGCAGGAAGACGGCCTCCAGGTCAGGACGTTCGATGTCAAGAGAGAGCAGGGTGGCCTTGTGGCGGGCAACCAGCGTGACCAGGGAAGGCAACAGGGCTGCCGCGTCAGGCGTCAGCACGACCACCTGCTGGTCGGTGGTGGTCACCTGCCGCGCCAAGGCTTCCTTCTCGATGTTCGCCACCAGAGGCGCAAGGTCTGTTGTCTCGCGAAATGTCATACGCACCGTTTCCAGTTCTCCCACGATGCGACGCAGGTCCTCCAGGATGCCCAGGGCGATGATGTGGCCGTGATCCATGATCGCGATGCGGTGGGAGAGTTCTTCGGCCTCCTCCATGTAGTGGGTGGTGTAAAGGATGGTCATGCCCTGTGCGTTGAACTCCTTGACCATGTCTAGAATGCGGCGGCGGCTTTGTGGATCGATGCCCACGGTGGGCTCGTCCAGGAAGAGGAGGCGGGGGCGGTGGAGCAATCCCCCGGCGATGTTCAGGCGGCGCTTCATGCCACCTGAGAAGCGCTCCACGCGGTCGTTGGCCCGCTCGCGCAGGCCCACCAGTTCCAGGGCTTCCTCCACACGCGCGCGCAACTCCCGACCCCGCAGGCCGTACATGCTGCCCCAGAAGCGCAGGTTCTCGCGCGCGGTCAGCGTGGGGTACAGCGCCACCTCCTGCGGAACGACGCCGATGAGTCGCTTCGCGGCCAGCGGCTCCCTGCGGATGGAGTATCCACCTATGGTGGCGTCCCCATCAGTGGGGGTGAGGATGCCGCTGAGCATGGAAATGAGGGTCGTCTTCCCCGCGCCGTTGGGACCGAGGAGGCTGAAGATTTCCCCCTCCTGCACCTCGAAGGAGACGTGATCGACCGCGAGGACGTCGTTCTGGGTGTAGCGCTTGGTGAGTCCCTGCACATTCACAAGAGCACCCATTCGGTGTTCTCCTTATGAAAAATACGTCTCTTTCGCTAATTATGAGAAACATATGCCGAGCGAGCGCTCTGGTAACGTGTTGATTTTGGATATTAGATAGCAGATACTAGGTATTGGAGACATGCTATTCTGTTGGCGGTGGATGGTCCCTTCTCAGGCGAGAGCCGGACGGCAGCAAGATGTAGAGTTAGCCCAAATTATACCAGGCAGAAGGAGGCAAGGCGAAATTTATCCCGGGCTGGCCCAAGGGGGACATCGACACGAACAAATATTGGCATCACCAAAACCGACAAATTGCCCCCGGGTAGGCGAAGGCAGTGCCTTCGCCTACTCGTCTGTGGCACTTTTTTCAGTGCAGCCAATATGGTGTTCCCGATCTATCGTCCGCATGGGGCTTAATGGTACAATGGAGCGACGACGGTCATGGAGCGAACCGGATGAGAATCGAGGGGCCTTTGCTGAGGGGAACGTTCGTACGCCGCGATAACCGCTTTCGCGCCACAGTCGAACTGGATGGGCGGCACGTTGCCGCCCATGTGCCCAACTCCGGACGTTTGCACGAACTCTTCACCCCAGGTCGAACCGTTCTCCTGCGACCCGCGAACAATCCTCGCCGGAAGACTCCATACGACCTCCTGCTGGTCGATTTGGGCGGCCGACTGGTGTCCGTTGACGCCCGTTTGCCCGCGCCCCTGCTGGCCGAAGCCATTCGTGCCGGACAACTGAAGGAGTTTCACTCCTACACAGAGGTGCGTGAGGAAATCCGCCTGGATGACAGCCGCATCGACGTGCTGGCGCAGGGCCCCTTGGGACGTTGCTGGGTGGAGGCCAAGTCGGTCACGCTGGTGGAGGATGGTGTGGCCCTTTTCCCCGATGCGGTGACCGCGCGCGGCACACGACACGTGCAAACTCTGGCCGCGGCTGTAGCGCGTGGGGATTGCGCCGCGGTGGTGTTCGTCGTCCAACGGGACGACGCGGTGCGCTTCGCGCCCCACGATGACTCGGATCCTGTCTTTGGGCGCGCGTTGCGCCTGGCGGCTCAAGCCGGCGTGAGGATCTACGCCTACACGTGCAAGGTGACCCCCCACGAGGTTCGCATTCATCAGCGTATTCCAGTGGTGCTTTAACATCTCAGCCCATGCTTTATTGGTCACCATACGGGTCAATACTTGGAGGCACTCTCATGCGACGACCGGCCTTGTTTCTTGCCACGGTGATGTTTCTGCTTCTCATCGGTGCCTGCACACCGGTGACGCCGCCAACGTTTCGGGGCACATTTTACGAAGACCTGGCACGTCACTACGCGCCTGTTATCTACCAGGGTGCAGCGACGGACCAGGACTTCATCACGCGCGTGAACTTCGACGGTGATTGGGTGGGCAACAACAACTGGGAAAACCAGCCCACCGGCGATTTGTCCGCGTACGTGTACTACTCCGTCATCGAAACAGAGACCCACTGGTTCATCTTCTACAGCCTGTTTCACCCCCGCGACTACGAACCGCACCCCTGCGAACAGGGCGGATGCCACGAAAACGACCTGGAGTCAATTCAGTTGGCCATCCTCAAGGATGGATCAACGTATGGACGCTTGCAGGCCATGGAGACCCTTGCCCACAACGACATCTTCTTGTACCCACTCGACGGTGCGGTGGGCCCGGGATACCTGAAAGTTGATGGCCCACTCCAAGTGGAGGACGGGCGCCCGGTCATCTATGTGGAAACATACGGGCACGGCATTCGCGGTCGGCCCGTCGGTATGCGCAAGGGAACTGTCATCTATCGTGTGGGGGAGCAAGCAGAGCGACCGTCGGACATAAACGATGAAGCCACCTACGCGCTGCGCCCCATCTACGACGACCTATGGCAACGCCGTCACCAGGTAGGGCCAGGTCGCCTGTTCGACCGCCCCTTTTTCTACGGGCTTGACCTGATACCTGCCGCGTTCGATGGGGATAACTGGGGAGCCGACAAGGCCAACACCCCCTGGGGGTACGACCAGGCTCGCGATTTCAAACTTCACGTGGGGGATTGGTTCCTGGATCCGGCCAAGGCGATGAGTTTTCACGCCACCTTCCCCCAGCCCTTCTCCCATCGCTACCTGTTCAACCCCTACCTGGCCGATCTGCGCCTGCTTTCGGCCAACGGGGAATCATTGCGTGGGAAGGGGGCGCGGGAGTAGCGCGCGGCCACTTCAGTATTCCAAAAGTTCCTCGTAGAGGTGTTGGATGCGCTCGGCCATGACCTCGGCGGTGAACTCGCGTTTGGCGCGCGCCTGGGCGGCCTCCCCCATGCGCGCCCGTAACGTCGGCTCTGCCATGAGCGAACGCATGGCCGCGGCCAACGCCTCCGCATCGCCGGGCGGCACAACCAGTCCGGTTTCCCCGTGCACGTTGACATAGGAGGTGCCCGTGCCCAATTCCGTGCTGATCACGGGCAACCCCGTCGCCATGGCCTCCACCATTGCCAGGCCCAGAGCCTCCGCCCGGCTCGTCGAAGGGAGGACGAAAACATCCGCCCCCGCGTAGTAGAGGGGAAGTTCACGTTCGGGTATATCCCCCAGAAAACGAACCCGTCTCTGCAAGCCCAGAACTTGGGCTTCCTGTTGCCACCTCGCCGCCATTGGGCCTGTGCCCACTATCCAGAGGATAGCCCCGTCCACTCGTGCTAACGCTTGCAGCAACACGTCCACCCCCTTGTAATAACGCAGCCTCCCCACGAAGAGGAAGACCGTGCCCTCCTGCCCCTGGAGCACTTGTTCACGCACCCGGCGCGCCTCCGTCCGGTTCACCGAGAGAAACGGCCGCAGGTCGATGCCCAGGGGGATGACCCGCACCCGTTCCTGCACCATCCCCAGGAATGGGGAGGCCGACGCATAACCCGGAGAGGTGGCAATGATGGCATCGACGCTGCGCAAGACACGTTGGAGCAGGGGACGATAGAGCCAGAGGATGAAACGCTGGCGCACCACATCGGAGTGGTAGGTGATGACGGTTTTCTTGCCCCGCCCCCACAAGTAGTTCGCCACTTCCCCTGGCGGATAGGGAAAGTGCAAGTGGACGATGTCCGCCTTCAGTCGAGCCTGGAGCCAGGCTTGGGCCGGGCTGATGGGTGTGGAGGCGACGGTGAAGAGTCGGCCGGCGCGAACAAGCCGGAAGGGGACGACAGGCGGGCCCTCCACGCGCGTGCGCAACCCACGGGGGAAGGAGGCCGGGTTAGTCACAAGCACGGTGATGTCCAGGCCCTGGGCGGCTTGAAGATGGGCGAGAGTGTGAAGATGCTTTTCAATGCCTCCCAAAACGGGGGGAAAGTAGTCCTTGTAAACGTGGAGGACGCGAATGGGCTTCACCGGCCGTTCATCATGACTCGAGGAAATCTTCCAGGTTCAGGACACGGAACAGGCGCGTCTCGACCTCCTTGGGCATTTCGGGGGGCTCCAACTGTCGATAGAGTACGATGGTCTTGCGCAAGGAATCCACGACGACATAGCAATTGTGGCATTCCGCCATGTGCCGCTCGATGGCCTCGCACAACTCGGGCGAGAGTTGCCCATCGACGTAATCACTTAACAGGCCGAGCATTTCCTCACACGTAAGCATCGTCATTCCAGAGTCAGGCATTGATGGTCTGCCCGGATAGGTAAGGCGTCAGGTACTCGCGCAGCATCAGACGAGCACGGTGCAAGCGCACCTTTGTCGCGGACTCGCTGATGCCCAACGTCTGGGCGGTCTCCTGCGTCGAAAGTCCTTCCAACTCCCGCAGAATGAACACCACCCGCAGGGTCTCGGGCAAGGCCTGGATGGCGTCCTCGAGCACCTGCCGCAGTTCCTCGTTCAATGCCACCCGATAGGGATCAAACCGCCAATCCGCCAGATTGCGAGGAAGGTGGTCGCCCTCCTCCGTCTCGACGGGTGAGTCCAGGGAAACATGGTTGTGCTTCATGCGGCGCAACCGCATCAGGGCGGCGTTCGTTGCAATGCGATACAGCCACGTTCCCAATTGACTCTTCCCCTGAAAGGTGGCTATTTTACTGCACGCACTGATGAACGCTTCTTGCAGGGCTTCTTCGGCCTCTTCTTCCGACCCCAGAATGCGGTAGACAACGCGATACAGTCGGGATGAGTAACGCCGCACGAGTTCCGCACACGCGTCCCGCTTTCCCTCTTTCAGGGCGGCGACCAGTTCCTCGTCTGTCGGATATGGCGTTGTCTGTACACTTGTCTGATGCGCGGTCATCGTCTACAGTTACGACGTGTGTTCTCTTGCCATCTGTGCCTTGAATGTGTGGACCAGGGGCAGCTCGGGCGCACGCAAAAGGCCCTGATCCACCTCCTCCTCTCAACCGTGCTTTGCTCTACCGCTGTGCTCAAGAGACCATTTCTTTCGTCGGCGTCCGCTGGTGATGAAACTCCCTGCACACTGCGCGAGATTGGGGCCCGCTGCCGGTGGGAGGCCTGAACAGGGGCAATTCACGACGCGACCGGCTCTCGCTGTTGCACAGCGCGGGCGATGGCATACGGCTCAGCGGAACCGTGCAAGACCAGTTCGTCATCCACAAAGACAAGGGGAAAACGTAATCCTTCCCGTCGCGCCGCGCGGATCACGTCCATGTACTGCTCGAACACATCCGGTCGGGCCGCATCCACGTGCGTGACCCGCACCGGCATACCCAGGGTCTCGGTCAAGTACACTTGCGTCGCCTGGGCCAACTGCTCCGAGGTATAAACGGGCGTGCACGCCCTGCAAAATCGGTTTTCCTCTTCCGAATGGCCAATGATGAGGATGTCCATAAATCGACTCATTGGACGCGCTCACCAAAGGTCTTCCACATTTCTTTGCGCACCTCCTCAACTGGACTTTCGATAAACGGCTGCCGGCCGCAAGTAAGAGAAGAGAGTGGGAAAAGAGGAGCGGAAAAGGGTCTATTGTTGTGGCTCGGCTTCGCCGAGCCACAACAATAGACTTCTCCTCCCACATCTCTTCCTCAAGCCTCGGGACTTTGTCAAAAGTCCCGTCAGATACATCTGCGTCTTTCTCTCTCGAGCGGTTCAAGTATACATGACGTGCGGCGGGTGACCAAAAGCATCCGTCAGGGACCGTGGAATGTCGCGTCCGCGGGCATGCCCGGCTTGAGTATCCCCTCGGGATTGGGGACGCGCACTTTAACCCGATACACCGTCTCCATCCGATCCTCCCGGGTCTGGACGTTCTTGGGGGTAAACTCGGCTTCGTCCGCAATCCAGACGACCGTGCCCTTGAACGTTCGATCCGGGTACGTGTCCACCCGCACGTCCACCTCCTGGCCAAGTTGGACATATCCCAGATCGGGCTCGGGAACGAAGACCGTCAACTCGAGCGCGCTCAAGTCACCTATGTGCATGACGACCTTGCCCGCTTGGGCCACTTCACCCGGCTCGACCAGGCGGTTAAGCACGCGGCCGGAAATGGGCGCGGTCAGGCTGTAGCGCTGCAGTTGGGCGCGGAGCAAAGCGATGGTGGCGCGGGCCTGCGCGACGCGCGCCTCGGCCGCAGCAATCTCCTCCCCGCGCGCGGGAGCCTGGGCCAGTGCCAAGGCCTTGCGCGCCACCTCCAGGCGGGCCTGGGCCAGGCGCACCTGCCCCTCAGCCTGGTGGACTTGAGCCTCGAGGACGAGGGGGTGCTCCCGCACCTGCTGCAGGTAGGCGATCAACCGCTTGGTGCCCGCAATCTCCGCCTGCACGGCCTTCAAGTTAGCCTCGGCCGCGGCCACCATTTTCTCGGCGATGTCGCGGCGAATACGGGCCTCGTCAGTAATCTGGGCCGCGTAGTAATCCCGCTCGACCACGGCCAATTTGCGCTGGGCGCGAGCCCCGTCCAACCGCTGCTCCAACACGCCCAGTTGCGCCTTCAAAAGCGCGATCTGGTTCTCCAGTTCCGTGGGTTGCTCGAGCGCGGCCTGGGCCGCGGACAGGGCCACCTGCGCAGCCCGCACCTCGGCCTGGGCCTGGCTCACCTGGGCACGAGCCACTTTGACCTGGGCGGGCAACGGCTGGGCTTTGAGGTCGGCGAGTTGGGCTTCGGCTGCGGCCAGGGCAGCCTGGGCTTCCTCCAGGCGTTGTGAGAGATCGCCCGGATCGAGGTGGGCGACCACATCTCCCTGCTCGACCACATCCCCCTTGTCTACAAGGACGTCCAACACGCGCGCGGACACTTCGGGCACGACGCGCACCTCAGTGGCCTCGAAGGTGCCCGAGACGGTGAACGATGTCGCCCGTTGCGGGGAGGGGGACGATTTCGGGCCGGTGACAGGCAGCCGGATGCCCGTCAATGTCGAGGGCTGGGGACTTTCTTCGCCCCTACCGTTCAGGGTGGCGTCCGCGGGCATACCGGGCTTGAGGAGCCCCTCATCGTTGGGCACCTTTACTTCCACTGCATACACGAGAGTTGTGCGCTCCTCGCGCGTTTGTACGTTCTTAGGAGTAAACTCGGCTTCCTCGGCAATGTGCACCACTGTACCGTGGAACACACGATTCGGGAAGGCATCCACAGTGACGGCCACGTCCTGGCCCAGACGAACACGGCCCAGGTCCTCTTCGGCCACGTAGATGGTCAAGCGCAGTACGGAGGTATCCGCCAGTTCGACAAGGGAAACGCCGGGCAACGCTACCTCGCCGGGGTGGATAGCCAGGGAGAGCACCCGGCCGGAAATGGGCGCGGTAATCGTGTAATAGCGACGGTTGGCGGCCATCCGGTCGTACGCGGCCTGGGCACGACGCAGGTTGGCCCGCGCTGCCTCAATTTTCTCCTCGTTCACCCCTTGCTTCAGCGCGTCCAGGCCGGCCTGGGCCACGGGTACGGCGGCCAACGCTTTTTCATAGGCGGCCACAGCCTGAGCAACGGGGATATTCCGGCTCGGGTCGTCCAATCGGGCGCGCGCCGCCTCCAACTTGGCCCGGGCCGCGGCAACGGCGGCCTTGGCCTCCTCGTATTGAGCCCACGCTTGCCACGCTTCTTGTGAGGCCTTGTTCCACTGGAAACTGACCTCGTTCACCTTTTCAGGTGGGGGCGCAATGTGCTTCACTTCCCCTGTGGGCAGGGTAACCGTCTTCCCCGCCTTGACCTGGTCGTTGATGCGTCGCCACAAGTCCACGGTGATGTCCGCAGCCTGGGCTCGGGCGAGGGCCGCGTCGCGCAGGTACAGGGTTTTGGTGACCTCCATCTCGGCCCGGATGATCTCCGGCCACACATCCTGCGCGGCATCACGGATGGCGCGGGCGTCCTCCACCCCCTGCGCGGCCACATCCACGGCAACCCGGGCAGCGGTCAGTTGGGCACGCGCCTTGGCGATTTCCTCCCGGCGCGGTCCGGCTTCAAGCAAAGCCAGTTGGGCGCGCGCAACGTCGATATCCGCAGCAGCAGCGGCCAGTTGTTTCTGCAGCAGCGTGTCATCCAGGCGTATCAGCACCTCGCCCGCGGCAACGGTGTCGCCTTCCTTCACAGTTACCGTGATCACACGAGCGGGGACGAGGGACATGACCTGAACGCGGGGCGCCTCCAACGTGCCTGAGGCCTGGACAATCCCAGGCGCGGGGGCGGTGGTCGCGAGGCCCACGCGCGCGACTGCCTCATTCACAAGGTCAGGACTCTGACGATACATTTGGTACACGGCGTATCCGCCCCCAATGAGGATGAGGGCGAGTAGCACACGCAGCAACGTTTTCACATATCGCATGACCGTTTCCCTCACAGTGAGACGGTGGTCTGACGGATGGCGATGGCTTGTCGGCGTATCTTGGCGATAAAGACGTCCTCCAACGACGGTGGAATGATCAGCGTGCTGTGCACGTCGATGCCGGCCTCTGCGAGCAGCCGCCGGATAAGGGGCTCCAGGTCGGCTACGTTGTCGGCCACCACGTGGACGCGCTTGCCGTAAAGCGCGACCTCGTCGAACTCGGCGCGGCCCTTGAGCGCGCGCACAGCCTGCTCGGGCCGGTCCACCTCTATCTCCATGACCTCGCCTTTCATTTGCGTTCGTTTGATTTCCTGGGGGGTGCCCATGGCCACGATGCGCCCGTTGTGGATGAAGGCCAAGCGGTGACAGTTCTCGGCTTCGTCCATGTAATGGGTGGTGACAAAAATCGTCTTCCCCTGGTCGACGAGGTCGTAGAGCAAATCCCAAAAGCGCCGCCGCGAGATGGGGTCGACCCCCGCGGTGGGCTCGTCGAGGAAGAGCAGGTCGGGATCGTGCAGGATGGCCGCGCCCAGCGCCAGGCGTTGCCGCCACCCTCCCGACAGGTTGCGGGTCAGTTCCCGCTCACGCCCCACCAGGCCCGCCATTTCGATGACCTCTCGCCGACGCTGGCGGAGCAAGCGCGGGGGCACGTTGTAGGCCCGACCAAAGAAATTCAGATTTTCACGCACGGTCAGGTCTTCGTAGAGGCTGAACTTCTGGCTCATGTAGCCCACCCGCCGGCGGATGGCCTCGGTCTCCTTCACGATGTCGTGGCCGAGGACGCGCGCGTGCCCTTCGGTGGGGAGCAGGAGCCCCAGCAACATGCGGATGGTCGTCGTCTTGCCGGAGCCGTTCGGCCCCAGGAAGCCGAAGATCTCTCCCTGCTGGACGCGAAAGGAGACGTGATCCACGGCCGTAAAGTCCCCGAACCGCTTGGTCAGGTTGTCCACAACAATGGCAGGTGTGGATGGGCCGGTGTTGGGCATGGGTTGCCTCGTGATGCGTGATGCGTGATGCGTGATGCGTGATGCGTAATGCGTAATGCGTAATGCGTAATGCGTAAGATATTGATTACGGTGTAGGGTCCGGTAATGTTGTACCCACGATAGTCTTGGCAAATCATACCCATAGTATGGTACCTTAACAACGGAAAAGGCATCTTAGGGTTAGCAGGCGAGGTGAAGGAGGGGAGGCCATGCCACGT
>JALWHQ010000358.1 GCA_026983525.1 Anaerolineae bacterium
ACAGGCGTTAAGAGTTGGACGCGATGTCATCCGGCATCACACAAAAGCCGGGAGATTTACCTTGGTCTACTTTGGCAAGAATAAGGACGGAGATGACCGTTACATCGTGACATGGCTTGTACCTACCATTTACCTGTTCGATATCGATGTGGCCGAGCGCATTGACAAGACGTTGGCCGCTTTAGGGTGATATGGACGCCCCCTCATTACGTTCAAATGATTCGTGATAGACTTACAAAACCTTAATCAAGGAGGATTTTTCCACCGATGCTCGTACGGAAGGAACACGCTCAGGTCTTGCTGAAACTCTTCGCCGAAAGGGAAGAAGGTCGTCCTTATATGGATTCAGAATCTTTCTCAGAACAGACCATCTATGAACTGGAAGTACAAGGGCTGACTCGCATGTATTCGCCCATTCGGGTAGGGCTCACCTATTACGGAAATGAATTGGCCCTCGTTCTGCACGAGTTGATCGATGAAAATTATCTCAGTGCGCCGGATGTCTGGCCCGAGGGATGGCGTTGGCTGGGAAGTGAGATTATCGCTATGCTGGATGCGGCCTCGCGCGCCGGTCGGGTTGGCCCTCTGGCGATAGAGCCACTCTCAGAACGGGGTTTCGCAGAAGAAGTTGAGGACCGGGAGACAGGCAAGAAATATGTGGGGTTGACCGATGCAGGGCAACGGATCATGGAAATCTACCACGCGTTGCATCCCAAACTGGATATCTCGGCATCATTGGCCGACATCATCCGCCAAACGCCCGTAGGGCCTACATCTGCCGCCCGACTGGCCGCGGGCTCTCACGAGGAGCATCTCCTCGAAGGGATGCGATTGATCGCTTACAGTGTCCCTAAAAGTGACGTATATGCATTCACTGCTTTGGGGCAAGCGGTAAAAAAGGCGTTGGAGACCGGCGGCTTCGGCAGTTCAGGCGATGTGTTTACCGACGACATGATGTGGGTACTGGTCGATGTAGTAGACGGACGCGAGGTCTCGCAATCGGCCATAAGTACACTACAAACGTTGGGATATTTAGGGCCGGACGGTGAGTTACTTCCGGCAGGGGAATGGATGCTGGAAGCTTTTCGCCTCTGGCATAGTGGGGCCCGGACCGATGTGTGGACCATCGCTTTAACCGAAGAAGAGGGCGAGATTCTAAGAGCCATCCACACATTGTGGGAAAAAGCGCAGAACAATCCGGAGGAAGTTCCTACATTCAAGAACCTGCGGACCGAGATGATCGACCGGAAGATAAAGATGTACAAGGCCCTTCTTGAGCGTTACGGGAGAAAGTTGGAGGAAATGCCCAAGAAGTACCAACTCATTGCCCGTCGCTTTATAGAGGCAAAGGACATGGCCCGATGGTACGACGATAATTTCGACCTAAGAGCCGCCCTATACAGTCTGGAATCCTTCCAACTTGTGGAAACGGTGGAGGATGAGAACAACCGTGAGGTTTTTCGCCTGACCGATAAGGGCAACTCGGTCATGGAGGACCAAAGCCAGGCCCAGCGCGATATCACCAGTATGGCTGTCAAGGCCATCACGATGACGCGCAAAGCCTTTTCAGCACCTAACTACGAATGGTGGAGAGAAGCCCAAGAAGCCAAATTGGTGGGCAGTGCGGAGCCCACGAGTTCAGGTTATTTGTACGCATCGTTGGCTGAAACTATCTATCGCCTTCCCCACCTGACCAGATTCGAACTACGGGTATTCCACACTCTACCTGCTCAGGGTATGAGCGTGGACGATCTTTTCGAGACGTTGGCAGGTGAAGACCCAGAACAAATTCGATGGGCACTGGAGAAACTGGAGGCGCGCCATCTTATCGACATACTCCCCGATGGGAATATCGTGGAAACCGAGGCCGGGCGTAAACTGGATGAGGCATTAGCCGGAGTGCCCGAAGGCTTCGGCCATCCTGTGAATCCGATCTTGTATCGAACCATCAAGGCGGTCGCTGAAGTGGGCACCCTCTATAGTAAGGAAGAAAAGGTGCGCATCCTCCCGCGCAATCTCAAGGAGGCCCTTAAGCGCAGCGGTCTACCAAAGGACGTATTCGAGAATGCATTGGAAGCAGCTCGAGCCGCCGGGTTCATAGGTCGAAATAGTATCAACAAAGCGGGGCTCCTTCTGTTGGAAGCCG
This sequence comes from Anaerolineae bacterium, assembly GCA_026983525.1. Classification (GTDB taxonomy): domain Bacteria; phylum Chloroflexota; class Anaerolineae; order JAADDB01; family JAADDB01; genus S141-23. Next base: position 2,147 of record JALWHQ010000358.1, read on the forward strand.
TCGAATTAATGAATCCCCGCGAGGAACTGGGGGGACTTGTGGGCGAAGCGCCTCGCTTTGTGGGGGCTTACTCAAACCCCGACACAAATTGAAAGAGTACACTGACTTTTTCCGCTCCGCTGGTCTTGGGGGGAGAGGAAGCCGGAAGTCCGACATCGTACATTGCTGGGTTCTCTCCCCCCTAATGAAAGTCGATAGCGGGGGATACCATGACCAAGGTACTGATCATTGGTGCAACATCGGCTATTGCTCATGAGGTAGCCAAGCATTTTGCTGCTGCCGGAGACCGGCTCTTCTTGGTAGCACGCAACGGGGAAAAGTTGGCTGCCGTCGCCGACGACCTCAAGGTGAGGGGCGCATCCCAGGTAGGGACGTTCGTGCTAGACGTGAACGACTTCGAGCGTCACGGGGAGATGCTGCGCGCGGCCGAGGAGACTCTGGGCCCGGTGGATGTCGTGCTCATCGCCCACGGCGTGCTCCCCGACCAGAAGGCCGCGGAACAGGACGTGGACCTGGCCCTGGAATCCTTCAAGACGAACGCGCTGAGCGTCATTGCTTTGCTGACCCCCATTGCCAACACGTTCGAGACACGTGGCCGGGGCACCATTGCCGTGATCTCCTCGGTGGCAGGAGACCGAGGACGCCAGAGCAACTACGTGTACGGCGCGGCCAAAGCCGCGGTGACCGCGTTCCTCTCCGGCTTACGCAACCGCCTTTACCGCGCGGGCGTGCAGGTCATCACCATCAAGCCGGGCATGGTGGACACACCCATGACTGCACACATGCGCAAGGGGCCCCTCTTTGCCAGCCCGGAGAAGGTGGGCGAGGACATTTACAACGCCATCCTCAAGGGTAAGGATGTGGTGTACACGCCCTGGTACTGGCGCCTGATCATGAAGGTTATCGTCCACATCCCCGAAGGGGTGTTCAAGCGACTGAAATTGTGAACGCGCGCATTTGCTTCATCACCGGGGAATTCCCCCCCATGCGCGGGGGCATGGGCGACTACACGCGCGAACTCGGCATCGCCCTGGCGCGCATGGGCCACGAGGTCCACGTCATCACCCACATCAACGCTCGCGGCGCCAACCACGATCCGCGCGTAGCCCGCCACCTCACCGTTCACCCGCACATCGAACGCTGGAACTGGCATGGCCTGCGCCGACTCATCGCCCTTACACGTCGGCTGGAGGCGACCATTGTCCACCTCCAGTACCAGACCGCGGCCTACAATATGCACCCGGCCATCAACACATTTCCCTGGTGGGCACGCCGCCTGCTCCCCAAAGTCCGGGCCACCATCACCTACCACGACTTGCTCGTGCCCTACCTGTTCCCCAAAGCCGGGGCGCTGCGCCGTTGGATCACCTACTTCCCCGCGCGACACGCCCACCTGGTCATTACGACCAACGCAGAAGACCAGTGGACCCTGGAATCCGCGGGCATTGCCTCGGTGCGCATCCCCATCGGCCCCAATGTGCACCCTGTTCCGGTGAACGCAAAGGACGTGGCGGAATTTCGGCACCGGCTGGGCATCCCGCCCAACGCGGGTGTCGTCGGGTATTTCGGGTTTCTGAACCGCAGCAAGGGAGTGACCGACCTGCTCCAGGCCATTCGTACACTGGTAGACGCGGGGCGGGACGTGCATCTCCTCATGCTGGGAGAACAGGTGGGGGCCAGTGACCCAACGAATCAGGGGTACAGGCAAGAAGTGGTGAGCACCGTCCACAGCCTGAATCTGTCGGAGCGGGTACACTGGACGGGCTTTCTGGATGATGCGGCCCTTTCTTGCGGGTTTGCCGCGTGTGAGGTGGTGGCACTCCCCTATCGCGATGGGGCATCCTTGCGGCGGGGAACCCTCCAGGCTGCGCTCGTGCACGGGACGGCCATCGTGACGACGTACCCGCGCGTGCCCCAGGGCGATGGATTCGAGGAGGCGCTTTACCTTGTGCCACCGGAAAACGCGGCCGCCCTTGCCCAGGCCATCGCTCACCTGCTGGATACGCCCTCCGTACGGCGAGATTTGCAAGAGAGGGCGCGCGCCCTCTCCCGCCGGTTCACATGGGACAAGATTGCCGCCCGTCACGTGGAAGCCTACATGTCGCTCCTGCGCGGCTGACAAATAGCCCCAACACCGGCCACGCTGGACACATCTCCCCACCTGGCCTACAATTCTGGCGACATGGAGGGGAAAAGTGTCGGCCTGAGCAACGAAATGAAGACGACCGGACAGCAAGGTTCGCGGCACATACTTCGACGCCTGCTTCCCACTACTCGCCCCTGCTTGCCCATTCCATTCCAGATTTCCTTCTCAACGTTGCTCGTCGTCTTCGTTGTTCTGGCGGCCGTGTACAACATCGTCACCCCGATTGGGGAATCGGATAACGAACTCTCCCATTATCGGTACATCCAGTACATCCACAACCACTGGCAACTTCCTCCGGTCGATTACGAATGGCCTCAGCCACCGGTAGCCCAGTGCAGCCTGCCTGCCGCAAAACCCGCATACCAATTCCGTCAGCCGCCGCTATACTACGTGCTCGGCGCCCTGGCCTTTTTCTGGCGCGACATGTCCGACACGTGGTGGCCCGATGTGAACCCCTACGGCTGGCATTCCCTGAACATGGACGGGGGCAGAAATCTGTTTCTCCACACCGCGCAAGAGGAGTTCCCTTATCGCGGGGTGGTGCTCACCGTCCGAGTGCTCCGCCTGTTCTCGACGCTTATTGGGCTGCTTGGGCTGGTGGCGGTGTGGCGCGCGGCACGCTTGCTCTTCCCCAACGAGCGGCGTTTGGCCCTGAGCATGACCGCGCTGGTGGCCTTCAACCCGGCGTACATCTTTTCCAGTGCCGTCATCAACAACGATATCCTCGTCGCCGCCCTTGGGCTATGGGCCGTCTACTTCGCCTTGTATGGATTACTTGCCCCTCATGCCGAACGTGCTGCTGTCGGTATGGTCGTGTTCTTTGCTCTGGCCATGTTGTCTAAATACTCGGCCGCTCTTATTGCACCCTTCCTTATACTTTCCCTCCTGGTCATCGTCGTGCAGGCAAAACGCAGGTTACACATGATTAAGGGAAGACACGTAGCCTGGGGAATCGTGGGCGCGCTCGCTGCTTTTATGCCGGTCGCATGGTGGTTCTGGCGCAATTGGACGCGGTACGGGTTTGTGCTGCCCGGGTACACGCTCACTATCCTTTCCATGCGCTACAAATTGCGTGTCCTCACCCAAACCCCCTGGCCTGAATTGGCTGCCACGATTGGCGAAGGCGTCAGGTTCACGTTCATCACCTACTGGGGATTGTTGGGTGTCGACGCGCTCTTACTCCCCGACCCGCTTTTGACCCTTTTCGGGATTATCACGGCGCTGGGTGCTGTGGGGGTTGTGTGGCGGCTCCTCCGCGATCGGAATGCGTCGGCCCGGCGGCGGATCGCTCTGCTGAGTATCCTGGGGCTCGCGCTTGCCTGGTGGACGGGCTTCCTCGCCGGATTCTATGCCCCGCGCGGCCGCTACATCCTGGCCCTGTACAGCCTCATCGCTTTTCTGCTGGTCTGGGGGAGTAGCGCTTTTCGCCTGCGCCTGGCGAATCGCACCTTATCACTTACCGACGCGCTCCTGGGGCTCCTCATCTTTGCCAGCGTCTACGCGCCCTTCGGCATCCTCCGGCCCACATTCCAACCGCCCGATACGCGCGCGTCTCCCGATCCTGCTCCCGGCGAAATGGTCGTCCGGGCCACCGTGGATGACCTTGCCGAACTGGTGAGTATGGACGTGCAGCCGCGCGATGTTGGCCCGGGTGACGACCTGCAGGTGACGTTGCGTTGGCGTGTGCTGAGCGACACGCCAAACAATTACGTGGTGGGCGTACACCTGACCGGGGCCGATGGAAGTTACCTGGGGGGCACGGCCCATTGGCCGGCAAACGGGCGATATCCTACCTCGCTCTGGCGTCCGGGGGATGTGTTCCTCGATACGTATCGGTTTCAGGTGAAAAAGGAGATTTCCGCGACCCTGCCCTTGGCCGCGCGCGTGCTGGTTTCCGTGTACTGTCAGAATAGGGAAGGCGAGGAGCGCCCGCTCACCGTGTTCGACGCGCGCGGCACTCCCGTGGGCGACTTCGTTCTCAGCGCGCCCATTCGACTTGGGCCCCAGGAACCGCCACCGCCACCGCCGACACCCCTTGTCACATTTGGGGAAGAAATCGGCCTGGTGGACATCACAGGGCTCCCCGAAGATATCTGGACGGCCCAGGGGGAGACGGTGCTGACCATGCGCTGGGTGGCACTGAAACGGCCCAGGTGGGACTACACGGTGTACGTCCAACTGTTGGACGGCGAGAACCGGGTGCGCGCTTCCGCGGATTATCCGTTGACCCAGGGGTACTATCCCAGCAGCCTGTGGCGCCCCGGGGAAGTGGTCACCCATCGCCATCCCATCAACCTCGCGGCGCTGCGCGCCCTTCCCCCGGGAACCTATCGCCTGGTTGTGGGGTTATATCATTTGGAGAGCGGCGAACGCCTGTCCGCACGGGGGAACAGTAACGCCACCCCCGAGGGATACGTCCTACGGATATGGGACGTTCCTCCCATCCATCGGCACGCTCTCCCCTGGGTAAACATTGCCCGGCCTGATGAGAGGGACTGAGCCTATCGGGACAAGTGAAAAGTGCAAAGTGAAAAGTGAAAAGGGAACAGGGAGAGGAGGGGGCTTTGCCCTGACGTAGCCTGGAGGTTCACCTCCAGGCAGGGCCATGCGCCAGTCTACAGCCCGTCTAATGTCGGATCGATTTGGAAATCTGCGATCAGATAAATGTTGGGCCCGCCCATCGCCCATGAGTCTTCGGCGGAGAAGAAGGTGTGAAAGCACGTAGAGGGCTGCTCGCGCTCATCCTAATAATCTACATCATCCTGGGGGGCTACTACGCCATCACCATCCCCATGTTCGAAGCCCCCAACGAAGTGGCCCACTTCTTCTATGCCCGCCACCTGGCCGACACCCGCACCCTCCCCGTCCAAGACCCCCAGGAGCCCAGCCTGTGGGGAGCCATCGGCAGCCAGCCCCCCCTTTACTACGCGCTCCTGGCTCCAATCGTCTCCCGGGTGGAGACGCCCCACGCGCAGGCGTACCTGTGGCGCAACCCGTACGTCAACCTCCAACACCCCATGTTCCCGGGGAACAAGAACTACTACGTCCACACCGACCGCGAACGTTGGCCTTACCGAGGCCTCCCCCTCGCCGTCCACCTGGCCCGCGCCCTCTCCCTGCTGTTTGGAGTCGCCACCCTCGTCCTCATCCACACCCTCACACGCGCGCTGGCCCCAGACATCCCGCTCCTGGCCCTCGTCGCCACCGCCACCGTGGCCTTTCTGCCGGGGTTTCTCTTCGTCACCTCCACGGTCAACAACGATACCCTCTACATCCTCATCGCCACCCTCACCCTGTGGGTCATGGTGCGGATGAGCCAAAACGGGCACGGAGGACGGGCCGTGGGGCTGGGCATGGTGGTCGGATTGGCTGCGCTGACCAAACTGAGTGGGCTCGTTCTCCTTTTGCCCGCGTTGCTCGCCGCCTGGGTGGGGGCGCGTCGGAAAGGGGTGCGCGTGTGGCCGTTCCTCTTGGGCGTGGTAGGGGGATTCATCCTTGTGGCCGGGTGGTGGTACGCCCGCAACCTCGCGGTGTACGGGGAGCCTCTCGGCATCACGCGGCTGGCGGCCTTCGCTCGTTACCCCTTCTCTGCCCTTGACTCTTCAGCATGGACGTACGAGGTCGCCTGGTTCCTCCGTTCGTTCTGGGCCCTGTTCGGCTGGTATAACGTTGCCATCGGCCCCCGCGCCTATGTCATCCTCCTGCTCGTCATGCTGGCCTGCGCCGTAGGGCTGGGGGTCGCGCGCGTCAAACGGCACCCCATCTTCTCCTTTTCAGATGTAAAATGGCCCCTCATCGCGACGCTCGTCGTGCTGGTGTTGGTCGCTGCACTTGCGCGAGGTGTGGGCCTTCTTCCTCTCACTCCGGGCCGCCTCGTGTACCCCGCCTTAGGGGGGATCTCATTCCTCCTCCTGCAAGGATGGGCCGGGCTGGTGCCCGCGCGCGTGCGCCACGCCTGGCTGACCCTCTTCCCTATGGGCCTACTCGCCCTGTCCATCGTGAGCCCCTCCCGCTGGATTGCCCCCGCCTATGCGCCGCCTCCCCGCCTTCCTTCCGATTATATCCCGGCCGGCGCGCGGCGCGTGGACCTTCTCTTCGACAACCGCATTCGCGTCTGGGCGGTGGACATCCCCCAAATCACCGTCCACACCGGCGATACGATCGATATCACCCTTTACATGGGCAAGGTAGGCGAGTTGCCCGTGGACTACACCCTGTACATTCGCCTCCTGGGGCGCGAGCGTGAGGAGGTGGGACGATTGGAGACGTTTACCGGTTGGGGTACGTACCCCACACGCCTGTGGAAGGACGGCGAGATTATCGCCGACCACTACCGGGTGCGCGTCTCGCCCCACGCCCGCGTGCCCACCCTCCTGCGCGTGGAAATCGGCTTCCTCAACCATTGGACGGGCCAGGTGCTCCCCATCACCACCCTGGACGGCGCGCCCGTCCCCGGATTGGTGAAATCCCTGCGCCTTATCGGGACCGAGGCCGCGCGGCCGACGCCCGCGGTGGCCACGTACGCGTCCTTTGCCGATGAGATCGCGCTGGTGGGGTACGATCCGCCGCCGGCACGCGTCAAGCAGGGTGAGGCGTTCACGTTCCGCCTGTACTGGGAGGCCTTGCGGCCGGCTCGCGCATCCTACACCGTGTTCACCCACCTGGTGCGGGTGGGTGAACCGCGCCCCATCGCCCAGCACGACAAGCGCCCCCTGGATGGGGATTACCCCACCATTGCCTGGGCGCCCGGTGAAGTCGTCGTGGACACGTACCAGATCCGTGTGCCGGAGAATGCCCTACCCGGCACGTACATGGTCGTCGCGGGCCTCTACCGTCTGGAAACCCTGCAGCGCCTGCCCCTTAAGGAAGGCCCCACTCGCCCCTGGCTCCAGAACGCGACCGTCATCGCTACTATCGAAGTAGTCCCTTAAGTGGTCAAACCAGCACTGAGACACCTACTTCCAAATTTGGGGCCTGCCCCCTCCTGTGTTATAGTTCCTGTACTGTGCCGGATAAGTGTGGTGTGCAAACGACGGCCGTTTTCTACCGCTCTTTCCCCGGCAGTTGTATGAAGGGATGTGCGTATCGGGATGAGGAAGTCAGGGGAACTTGGTTCCGACCTGGGTATACAGAACACCAGGTGTTGGACCGTTCCCTCTTCCACTCCCCACCACGTCACCTCATTTCCCACCATACCTGCTCAAAAGTAGATTGGAGTTTACGCATCATGAGTTTAACCGTAGGAAAAGACCGAGTTGTACGATTCGAATACGTTCTTTCGTTGGACGACGGCCAAGTCGTCGACAGCAGTGAGGGTCAGGAACCCTTGACCTACCTGCACGGCCACGGCAACATCATTCCCGGTCTGGAGCGCCAAATGGAAGGGATGGAAGTTGGTGAAGAGCGGGACATTACCGTCGAGCCAGAGGAAGGTTATGGTCCTTATATCGAAGGACACGACCTGGTCGTACCATTGGAAGAATTCCCCCCCAACATCAAGCCCGAAGTAGGCTTGGGGCTACTGGTGGAAACTCCAGACGGCCAACAAGTCCCTTACTTCGTCACCGAAGTAAGCGATACCTTCGTTCGACTCGATCCGAATCACCCACTGGCAGGACAACGTCTTCACTTCAAAGTGAAAGTCGTAGAAGTGCGCGAGGCGACGGACGAAGAACTCGCTCACGGACACGCCCACTAAGGAACACGCGTCACTTCGTCGATAATCGAAACCTTGTCTCAAGGTGTGGAGAAGGAGGGGGGAAGGAAAGAGAAAGGCTCAATAAATCCCTTCCCCCCATCTCTTCTCTCCACTCTCCCTTCCCAAGGGATGGTCGTCAGACATCCATCAGAAGTCTAACCATGAAAGGCGTATTTACGTTTCCCCGTACGCCCATTCTCGTACGTGGTGGAGGCGACCTGGCCTCCGGTGTTGTGTATCGGCTCTATCGGGCCGGGTTTCCCGTGGTAGTCACCGAAATCGCAACCCCTCTGGCCGTTCGTCGCACGGTATCCTTCGCCCAGGCCGTATACGACGGCCACATTACTGTCGAAGGGATCACCGGACGCCTCGTGAGAAGTCCTTCGGACATCCGCCCCGCCTGGGAGCGAGGGGAAGTTCCCATACTTATCGATCCCCAGGCTTGCGTGCGCGACCACATCAATTTTGTCGTTGTGGTCGATGCTATCATGGCCAAGCGCAATACAGGCACTCGGATGGACGACGCGCCTCTTGTCATCGCATTGGGGCCGGGCTTTATCGCGGGCCGAGATTGCCACGCCGTCGTCGAAACCATGCGCGGCCACTTCTTGGGTCGGGTGTACTGGCAGGGGACAGCCATGCCGGACACGGGCACTCCTGGGAAGGTCATGGGCTACGAGCAGGAGCGCGTACTGCGTGCACCCGCCGACGGTCATGTAACGCCCCTTGTGGAGATCGGCGATCCCGTGGAGGAAGGCCAGATTGTGTGCACCGTTGACGGCCATCCCGTGCGAGCCCCCTTCCCCGGTGTGTTGCGTGGCCTTGTACACCCGCGCGTGTCGGTACACAGGGGCATGAAGATTGGGGACGTTGACCCTCGCGCTCGTCGCGAGCACTGTTTTACTATATCGGATAAATCCCTGGCCGTGGGCGGTGGTGTACTCGAGGCTGTGCTGGCTGCTCCCCAAGTCCGCAGGTGGATTCGCCATGAGTCATAGCACCTCTCCCCTTTTGCACGCCTTGCGCGTGGAGTACCTCCCTCGCCCTTGGGTGATTGCGCTTGTCGGTGCAGGAGGCAAAAGCACCTTCATGGAGCGCCTGGCCGTAGAGATTGAAGGCACCCCGTTGCGTGCCCTTTTCACTACCACCACCCGCCTATGGCGACACCAATTCGACACGCTACCCCGCCCTCACCTCGTATCCAGCCTGGATCAAGCCATACGCCTGGCAAAGGAGGCAACACCCGGTCGGCCCATTACCCTCGCGTGTGCGGAACTCCCGGATGAGAACAAAGTGCAGGGCATTTCCCCCCTCTGGGTGGATGCATTGGCTGAGGGCCAATGGTTTGACCTCATCGTCGTCGAAGCCGATGGTGGACGGGGCAAATCGCTCAAAGCTCCTGCCCCGCGTGAACCCGTTATCCCCACCATGACCACCCTCGTCATCAGCATGGCCGGATGGCAAGGTGTGGGACATCCGTTGACAGAGACCTGGGTGCATCATCCGCAAAGGTTTGCTCATCTGGCCCGGCTAAGCCCCGGGGACATCATTACCCCGCAATCTGTGGCGCGTGTGTTAGGGCACATGTGGGGGGGACTGAAAGGCATACCGCCGGATACGCGGGTAGTATGGTGGCTGAATCAGGTCGACGAAGAAACCGATATGGTAAGGGCAGCATGGGCGGCTCGTTACCTGATGCGTACCGAGTGGCCGCCAACAGTACAGACGCGCCCCATTCCTCCAGAAGTCATCCTCGCTTCCTTGAAAGGCAAACACATCGCGTCCCCGCACATTCATGCTGTGGTGGGCCCAGTGGCCGCGGTCGTGTTGGCCGCGGGCGCGGGCACCCGTTTTGGCGGGGCCAAGCAAGTTGCCTTGTGGCGCGGGAGACCGCTCATTCACCATGTGCTGGATGCGGCAGCCGCATCCCAGGCAGATCGCATCTGTGTGGTGCTGGGTGCCTGGGCAGAGAAAGTAAGGCCCGTGGTCGAGGCGTGGCACGAAACCCACAAGAATGACCCTCGCCCGTTCGTTTTGGTGGAAAATCCCCGGTGGGCCGCAGGACAAAGCACCAGTGTGCGCCTGGCCTTGGAAGCGATGGGCCCGGTTAGCGCTGCGGTCTTTCTCCTTGCCGACCAGCCAGCCGTGCCGGGAGCCCTCATCGACGCACTTATTTGGACGCACCACCGACATCTGGCTCCTATAGTGCGTCCTCGCTACGGCACGATGCCCGGGACCCCCGTGCTCTTCGACATCACCCTCTTTCCGGAATTAAAACAACTCACAGGGGATACGGGCGGACGAGTCATTATCAACCAACACCCAGATGCTGTCTACCACGTAGATTGGCCCGATCCCAGTCCCCTTTTCGAGGTAGACACACCCCAAGATCTTATACTTGAGTAGGGGGTATTCCCGTCTGTCTGGGCAAGCGATCAATGGGTGCCGCACGAGGGCAATTCATAGATGCTCAGTGTGCCCGAACCGTAATCGGTAATGTAAAGGCGATTACCTTGTATGGTGATGCCTTGACCGCCATTCTCGCCCCCTTGATCGCTCAGCGCGATTTGTCGCACCCACATACCACGTGACGTATCAACCACATGCAATAGGCTCGTGAAGGGGTCGATGGTGTACAGCCAATGCCCGTTAGGCGAGAGGGCCACCCCCACGGGACGGCCGGGCACTTTGATGTACGCGCTGGCCGCGAAGAGTTTCTCCTGCACCACGGCAATGAAACGCAAGTCTCGGTTACTGACGAACACCTGTCGTCTTGCCTCATCCGATACCGCGGCTATAGAGCTTGTACCCACCAGACGCACCGTCTGGCGCAAGAACCCCTGCCCGCCCAGGTACACCATCTCCTCCCCCACGAGGGGCACGTACACCGCCGCGCCCAAGCGTGTCATCATGGCCGGCTTGTCCCCAACAGGCACGCGACGCAGAAGTGCCCCCGTGCGCGCGTCCATCACACTGATGTCGTCAGAACCGTAGTTGCTCACGTATAGAACGTTATCCACTACGACCACGCTCCAGGGCAACAGGCCTGCTGGCCATAGGCCCACAAGTTGTCCTGTCTGACGGTCGAACACGGCCACCTGGTGGGAATCGCGATGGGCCATGTACACCCGGCTCTCGGTAACGGCCACTCCATTCGCGCCCGCTCCCGGACTCGCCCAAATCCCAACCCGCATCAAACGGTCCACGTCCACCACGGCGATGTTCCCGGTACTCGCCAGGCTCACATACGCATAGTTATCCCACACGTCCACGCTCTTAGGACGCTCTCCCACGTACACCCGCCCGAGCAAGTGGGGCACGCACGCGGGCAATGCAGGCATGAGGGTAGGCGTTGGGGTCGGTGTGAACGTGGGCGTAGGCGTGGGGCTGGGTGCAAACGTCGGCGTGAAGGTGGGTGTCGGCGAGGGCGTCGCCGTCGGTGTCCAGGTAGGGGTGAATGTTGGGGTAGGGGGCGAGGTGGGAGAAGGCGTAGGCGACGGCGTCGGTGTGGGCGTGTGTGTAGGG
>JALWHQ010000359.1 GCA_026983525.1 Anaerolineae bacterium
GGGGGGGCGGGGGGGGCGGCATGGGCGCGGGGGGCGGCTCTTCCCCCTGCCGTCCAGGTAGGAGATTTTCTACCAGTGAACGCGCCCCCTCTGTGACGCGAGAAAGGACAGGTTCGCGCGGCGCTTCTGCCTCAGTGATTTGTTCCTCAGTTCCCTCGTCTTCCTCTTCCTCTTCCTCGACAACCGGATAGGTAGGAGCCGGGTGTTGTGGCGTCGCGCGCGCTTCCTCTAACTTGATCGCAAGGGCCGATACATCCGGCACCTGAACCGCGTGGGCCAATTCTTCCAATACTTCTTCGGGTGTGGGATGGGAAATAGCGCGCACAAAGAGGTCGGGGTCCATTTGTCCCAGCCAACCTGAATCGAGCACTAAGATCATGGTGCCAAGGGGCACTGTTACTCGTGTCGCCAGGGGGCGAATAATACGATCCATACCCAGAGGAATGGGATCCTCTTCTTCGCTCTCCAGGGGCGAAAACCATTTCACGCCCGAGGGTAGGAGAATGGCGATGGTGCTGGCCCCCACCTGGGCCATGAACACCTCGTCCTCATGAATGACCAGACAGGCCGCGTGGCAAAGGTACCGGTCTTCTGTATCCTCAAGGGTTTCATTGATGTTTAGCAAATCGTGGTGGGCCATGCGCAAGGCGTGTTCCAGCGCGGCAAGGATGGGGCCGGTCGACGCGTAGTACGTGCTCTGAATGGTGTTCATCAACTGACGTAGGTGACGACGACGATGCCGTAAGGGGCCGGTCAAGTCAAGGAGCATGACCAGCGTGCCTTTTGCTGCATCGGGGGTGTCGGACGCAGGCGAGACGATGCGCACGTTGTACCCGCGCTCCTGGCGTTTACCCCCCTCCATAGAGAATTCCGCAATATGCACGTGGAAGTGGCTCATGGTAGTGCCTACTCCTCGGCCATCAAGGCCTCAGCATACCGAACCAAGACGTCTATTCGTCCATCATCCTTGCCGATAGACACGAAGTAGCGGCGCAACAGTTCCAACGGGCTAAGGGCCTCGACGCCCTCGCCGCCGCCCAGCCGCAGGCGAACCTCCCGCTCTACCTCGCGGTGCATGGCGGCCACGTAAAAGGCCGGCTCTATCGCCTCGCGGATGCGACGGTTGTCGATGTAAGGTTCACTTTCCGCATCGGTGTGAATGAACAGGCGCACCACGGCATCCTCAATGGGATGACGTCGAATAGCCTCGACAATAGTTTCCGTGGCCAATTCCCCGCGTGCCTCCACCCGAATGGTGACAAAGGGGCGCGTGTTCAACCGGACGAAATCCCAGTCCGCGGCCCAGCCGCCACCCCTCTGGCGACGCAAGTTCCCCACAACGTACCCCTTCTCCTCTTTCTCCTCGCCGAAATCGATGCGCTCCGGGCTGCCACTGTACACCACGGGCGGGTCGGCAATCACCTGCTGGTGTTTGTGGATGTGGCCCAGTGCACCGTAGGCGACCTTGGGATGGCGAAATAACGAGGTGGGAAGGACGAGATCCTGCCCCAACATGACGCTGCGCTCCGACCCGTAGGTCGCGCCCTGTACGGTAGCGTGCGCGGCCATAATCAGGGGAAGGTCGGGATCGGCCTTTTCCTGCAGGTTGTGGACGACGGTAAACAGGCGCTCCATCATCATGGTCTCGATTTCGGACAGGGGGCGCCCGCGCATTTCATCCCGTCGCAGGAATGTGGAGCGCACTACCCAGGGGACGGCCAAGATCTGAACGTTGCCCCGCTTGGTGGGGATGGTGAAGAGATCGGGCTTGCGGGCCACATACACGTTCGGAATTTCCAAGGTCTGGTAGATTTCCAATGTATGAGCGCGCCCTTGTGCATTGGGCAGGTCATGGTTGCCCACCAGGAGAAACACGGGAACGTGCTCGGCCAGTCGGCGGATGCGCTTGGCGAACTCGCGCTCGTAGGTGGGGGACGGATCTCGGTTTTTGAACGCGTCGCCGGCAAACACCACCAAGTCGACATCCTCGTTCAGGGCGTGATCCACAATGGTATCGAACGCCCGCAAGAAGTCCATCAATCGGGTGGAGAGCCCTGTCGAGGGATCGGTGCGGCCATAGTTTTCGATTCCCAGGTGCAGGTCGGCAAAGTGTAGGAAACGCATATCCGTCATGAGTATCTCCTCTGTCCCCCCGGATGTGAGACAGGCGGATGTGCCTCCATTGTACGTCAGGGTAAAGGTTCTGTCAATCACGTATCATGGACTCCTGGTGAAGTAAAACTGAGGAGGCAATGAAACTTCTCCCCCTTGGAGAGCGTTGAGCCATTTAGGGATATAATGGGCATAATGATTGACCTGTAAGGGAGGAAAGAACGATGATGACGACATCCAAAAGGGTGACTTTTTCCCGTGTTTTTATGGCATGGGCGTTGCTTGGGGTAATTGTAGGTTTGGTGATACTGTTGAGCATCAGCCCCACTTACTACGCAGGGACCGCGACCGGTGTGGAGCAGGGAAATCCTCCCCCGACCCCCACACCTGGTCCAACACCTATACCACCAGGTCCCGGGTGCCGGGATGTGGTGGTGAACGGGAATTTTGAAAGTGCGGGTGGATGGATAACGTATTCTGCTTTGGGTGTTTCTGTTATTTCCTCGTTTCCACCTCCCAGTGGGGCATACCACTCAGGCAGGCGAGGAGCATACCTTGGGGATTATAACTTGGCCCACGATTTCATCGCCCAACAAGTCAATATTCCTGCCAATGCTACTAAGGCTGTCCTCCAATACTGGTGGCAGGTGGAAACGCAGGAAAGTGCTCTTCAGCCATACGATACTCTAACCGTGTTCGTGGATAGGCCCTTTGGCCAAGCAACAGAGGTTCTGGAGATTCTCTCTAACCAGAATGCGGATCCTGCTTGGCACGTCAGCGCGTATGACATACTCCGTTACCGGGGTCGCACTATCACCTTGCGTTGGGAAGCGAAGACAGATGCCAATCGGCCTACCGCGTTCTATGTGGATGATGTGATGCTTCTCTTGTGTGTGGATACGACGTTGAGAAGACACGCGTTCTTCCCATGGGTTGCTCGTTGAAGGTCCGGCGTTGACCAATAACAACGTAGCCCTGGACGTGAACAGCCGTTCATCCTCGCGAGAGAGGACTATTTGGGCACGCGCGCTCCCTGCGCTACAATCACGTGTCGGGCATAAGGCATCACCCTGGGGAGGAACTGAAACATCCGATGCGAGAACACAAAGGCGGTGCCTGGGGCATTTCCATTGTCTTGTTCGTATTGGGCGTGCTGGCCTTGTCGGTGGCTTCCCCCTCTCGCGCGGAAGAACGCCCCCAACTCACCTCCACCC
>JALWHQ010000360.1 GCA_026983525.1 Anaerolineae bacterium
GTTGCACAGGCATCTATAATCACCACATGTTTTGCACCTTTTATTTGAAAAAGAACATCCATTCCTGCAGTCCCGCCATCTGCAAGTTTTACAAAGGAGGGGCAACCTATCTCCCACAGTTTCCTTATGAGGATAGGTCCTACCCCATCATCTCCACGGAGTAAATTTCCACATCCTACTATGGCTATCATTACTTCCCTACAATTCTGTATTTTGCAAGCTCTTTTGAAGTTTTACCATCATAAACATGAACCGTACATACAAGACATGAGTCAAAGCTTCTTGCTATATGTCCAATTTCTATAGGGTCTTCTGGATTTGCTATCGGTGCACCTATGAATGCTTCTTCCATAGGTCCCCTTGTTCCATTTGCATCCCTGGGACCGATATTCCATGCTGTTGGTGTAATGATTTGATAGTTTTTGATTTTTCCATCTTCTATAACTATCCAGTCTGAAAGAGCTCCCCTTGCTGCCTCTGTAGAACCAAAACCTTTTCCTTCAGGGAGTTCTTTTGGTTTGATATAAAACTTCTCTTCAAGTTCAATAGCATCGAGCCATTCATGTATCTTTTTGTAGAGTTTTGCAGCCTCATGCATCCTTGCAAGAACTCTTACCATTACACTTGGTCCCAGTGTTCTTATAAGGTTTAGGAATAGTGGGTCATGATCCCAGTATTTTCCTTTCGGTTCTTGTCCACATGCTACCTGCCTTGCAAGTGGTCCTGCCTCTACAGTTATTGGCTTTCCATCTATTAGATACCTTGGTGCTTTTGCCCATGAGTATTTTCCTCTTTTCTTTCCTTCTGCAGGGTCAACAGGAATAGTTTCACCTTCCCATGGATGAAGCATACTATTTCCTTCATAAAAGGAGTGGGTAACGTCTTCCCTTACATTCATATGGTCAAATTCGTGGAATTTTTCCCCATCATATATTCCAGAAGGCTGTTGTAGTGCTTCATTTCTTCCTTCTATAGTTGGCTTTGTATATAGTTCGTGGTGTAAGTATGTTCCTGTTGCTATGTATCTTCCTACTCCACCACCGTATTTATCAAGTCCTATATCCATACAGTACCTTATGAAAAATCCAAGGTCTGAGTTGTAGTGATTTTCACTTTCTTCAAGCCATGCCATTATGTCATCCCATGTTTTGTTCTCGAGCCATCTGTCAACAGAACATCCAAGCCATACACTCTCTAACCAGTTTTCCCTGTAGTACTCCATTATCGCTTTTGCCCTTGTGATATCTGCCAGATTAGGAGCACCCATTACTCCCCCGGGTACCATAAAGCTTGAATGAGGCCACTGTCCCCCAAAGATTGCATAAATCTCTACAGGTTTTGCAGATATAGTCACACCAAGTTCGTAATGTTTTCCTGTAAATGGTGCAAAACGTTTTACAGCTTCTTCATACATGGAAGAACGGGCGTAATTTCTATGTACGAGGTCAATTGCAAAAAGGGCGTAAAACCATCTTGGGATACTCTGTACCGTTTCACACGCCTGAGCTATATTCCTGATTAAAAGCGCATTTGGGGGCAGTTCTGTCTGCCATGCTGTATCAAGGGCAAAAGCCGCTTTATACAGGTGGCTTCCTCCACATATTCCACATACCCTTGGAGTTACTATTAGTCCTGCCTGAGGGTCTTTACCTCTTAAGATAATTTCAAAACCCCTAAACATTGAAGCTTCTGTCCATGCATCTTTTACAACACCGTCTTCTATGATTACTTTAACGTCTAAGTCTCCTTCTACCCTTCCTACAGGACTTATGTGAAGCTCTTTTGTTTCTGAAGAAGTTTTTACTTCTTTAGTTGCCATTTCTTTTTACCTCCCATATTTGTTAAACTACAAACATATCTTCGTTAGCCCATTTAGGGGCTACTGCTCTTGCTATAGCAGCGTGTACCATATAGCTGACAGGGTCTATACCTTCCTGAAGTTCTTTTGGTATTACACCTAAAACTTTTTGGGTTTTGAATATTGTTCCTACTTCTAATTCACCATGGGGAAATCCGTACTCTGTACATCCTATACATGGGTGTCCTGCTCTTGTTTTTGAAGACTGTTTATTCCAGAGGATTCTATTACATGAGGAATGGGTTTCGGGACCTCTACAACCAAACTCGTAGAATAGACATCCTTTTCTTGTACCCTGTCCAAACTCTTCTGTTGGTATTTTGTACTCGTAAAACTGCACCCTCGTACATCCTGTTTGGGTGTAAGTTTTGAAAAATGTCTGGGGACGGTTGTACTCGTCAAGCTTTATGTCTTTTCCTCTACCTGTTGCAATAGCTACTAATATCTGGGTTATCCAGTCATAGTGAGCCGGACATCCGGGGATGTTTATAACAGGGAGACCTGCTTTTGAACGGAAATCCTTTCCTAAAAACCCTCCCATTTCTGTTCTGTGGAACTGTAAACCTGTTGAGTCTGTTGGGTTAGGTGGAGTTGCCGGGATATTTCCCTGTACTGCACAGTTCCCTACTGCTACAACGTAGTTGGCAACGTGGGCAAGTTCGTAAACCCAGTCTTTCATAGGTCTTTCTGCAAACATATTGTATCTTCCGCTTCCGTTGGGTCCCTGAATGACTGTTCCTTCAAATATAAAGACGTCAAGGGGAATGCTTTCATTAACTATATTCCTTAACAGTTCCTGTACCTGATTACCCATCTCCATTCCTAAAGATGGATGCCACAGAACTTCTATTCCAAAATCTGTGACTAAATCACACACAGTAGGCTCATCTGCGTTTAGAAAGGACATTGTATTTCCACTGCATGCTCCACCCTGGAGCCATAGTGCTGTCGCCATAATATTCACCTCCTATTTTGAATGATTTAGACTTTTTCCTATTTCTCTTAAAATGTGGAATATTAGACCAATGCTTTTTTGGACATCTTTATCTGACATACACCGTATAGCTCCTACCATCCCTACTGCCTGTTTTTCAGGATTGTAGCTTTTGAAGGCTTCATATGCAGCTGATGCAACTGTTCTTATTTCAGGTGAAGACAGGATTTCATTAAGTTTTTGTGCCACTTCGAACATTAATGCAACGTTGAACTTCTCTTTACCTTCCGGAGCATGTTCCCTTAGTTCCACAAGGGTTCTGTTTATATTTTCAAGTATCTCAGGGGAGCGGGATATGAAACCTTCTAACATTGACAGGAAGAAGTTTATTTCTCCTAAACGGTCAAGTAGGAGCACAAGATTTGCTATATGTTCCTTGTCTGTAAGTCTTTCTGCAAGGAGCTTGTCTATCTCTCCATTTGCTAATGAAAGTTCATTCATACTAAATTCCTCCATAAAAAAT
>JALWHQ010000361.1 GCA_026983525.1 Anaerolineae bacterium
CCCCTCCTTCACCTCGCCTGCTAACCCTAAG
Organism: Anaerolineae bacterium; assembly: GCA_026983525.1. Taxonomy (GTDB): domain Bacteria; phylum Chloroflexota; class Anaerolineae; order JAADDB01; family JAADDB01; genus S141-23. The sequence continues at coordinate 32 of JALWHQ010000361.1, forward strand.
ATGCCTTTTCCGTTGTTAAGGTACCATACTATGGGTATGATTTGCCAAGACTATCGTGGGTACAACATTACCGGACCCTACAACCCAATACCCAATACCCGATACCCGATACCTGTTACCCAACACTCAAGAATGACACGCTGCATAACCCGTTCCGATACGCCTTTCTCAAATCAACTCATCACCCAACCATCGACTCACCAAAGGGAGCACCTAAATGAGTGACCGGAAATCCCTCCTCAGGTTGCGCGAGTTGCGCGAACAAGCCCATCAGGGAGGTGGCCCTGAGCGCATTGCCAAACAGCACGCGGCCGGCAAATTGACCGCCCGTGAGCGCATCGACCTCCTCCTCGATCCGGGCTCCTTCCACGAGATCGGCACCCTTGCCGCCCACCACGTTACCGATTTCGGCATGGAAAAGCGCCGTTACCCCGGTGATGGCGTGATTACCGGATTCGGTACCATCGATGGCCGACGGGTAGCCGTGTACGCGCAGGATTTCACCGTCCTTGGGGGCTCGTTCTCGGAGATGCAGGCCAATAAGATCAGTCGACTCCTCGATCTGGCGCGCGAGGCCGGCATTCCCCTCATCGGGCTGGTCGAATCCGGGGGCGCGCGCATTCAGGAGGGGGTGCGGGGATTGGCCGGCTACGGCCGCCTTTTCACGCGCAACGTCCTGGCCTCGGGGGTCATCCCCCAAATTTCGGTGATGATGGGGCCATGCGCGGGGGGATCGGTCTATTCCCCCGCGTTGACTGACTTCATTGTCATGGTCGAGGGCACCAGTTACATGTTTATCACCGGGCCGGAGGTGATAAAGACGGTCACAGGCGAGGAGGTGGACTTCCAGCAACTCGGAGGCGCGTACGTCCACAACGCGCGCAGCGGCGTAGCCCACTTCATGGCTTCCGACGAGAAGGCAGCCCTTGCCCTGGTGCGCGAACTCCTCTCCTACCTTCCCTCCAACAACGCGGAGGACCCGCCCTACGCGCCCACGGACGACGCGCCAGACCGCCTCATTCCCGAGTTGAACACCATCGTGCCCGAGCGTGAGGACGAAGCCTACGACATGCGGGATGTCATCAACGCGGTGTTCGACCGGGGGAGTTTTTTCGAGGTGCAGCCGCACTTCGCGCCCAACGTGATGGTGGGCTTCGCCCGTCTGGACGGGCATGCTGTTGGGGTGGTGGCGAACCAGCCCAGTTACCTGGCCGGGGTGTTGGACATCGACAGCAGCGACAAGATTGCCCGCTTTGTGCGTTTCTGTGACGCGTTCAACTTCCCCGTTATCACCTTTGTGGATTGCCCCGGGTTTCTTCCCGGGGTGGACCAGGAGCACGGTGGAGTGATTCGTCATGGGGCCAAGATTATCTACGCCTACGTGGAAGCCACCGTGCCCAAGATTTCCGTTGTGACACGCAAGGCCTACGGGGGCGCGTACATTGCCCTCAGTTCCAAGGAAATGCGCACCGACTTGGCCCTGGCCTGGCCGACGGCCCAAATCGCCACCATGGGCGCGGAGGGCGCTGTGCGCATCCTCTATCGTAAAGAATTGGCTCAGGCCGAAGATCCTCAGGCGTTGGAAGCTCAGTTCGTGGCCGAATACCGGGAAAAAGTCCTCAATCCCTTCGTGGCTGCGGAATTGAACTACATCGACGAGGTCATCGAACCGCAGGAGACGCGCGTTCGCCTGGTGAAGGCCCTTCACGTCCTGCGCACGAAGGTACAGGAAAACCCACCCAAGAAACACGGGCTCATGCCGGTGTAAACGCGGCCGACGATTTATAGGCTTCGTCCATGGCCATCGTTGGCCTGTGTCCATGTAAACGCACGTTTGTCATCGCATCTGGACTTTTGAAAACGTTTTGAGGCTTGGAGAGAGGAGAGGGCGAGGAGACAGGAAACATAAAACCCTCTTCCTTCCCTACTCACGGCCGACAGCCGTTTATCAAACGTCCAGGTCGTACTCAATCGGAAGTGAAAGATGAGTTTAGTGGACAAAATCGTCATTGGTTTGCAACTGACGGTGTACGGCACGGGGCTGGTCTTCCTTGTGCTTGCCTTTCTGTGGGGGCTCATGGTCGTGCTTTTGCGCCTGGATCGAGGCGCGCCGATTTCGCAGGAGGCCCCCCCTGAGCCGGAGGAGGCACCTTCCCCTTCGGAATTGTCCTCTCAGGAACGGGCGGCCGTGGCGGTGGCGGTGCTGCTGCACAGGACGCGCGAGAAGGCCGCGGGGCATGCAGAGGGCCACGAAAAGGAAGGCGGGCCTGCGCCCAACCCCTGGGTGGTATTGGGGCGAACGCGCCAACTGGGCAAGAGATAGGAGAGCGGCGGGATGGCGACAACGTACACTCTGGAAGTCGATGGACAGCGCTTTACCGTGGACGTGGTCGAGACGGGCCCTGAACGCTATCGGGTGACCGTCAACGGTCGTACTCTCTCGGTGCGCTTGTTGCCCGAGGGCGAGGTTGTGCCGGTTGCGGAAGCGGCACAACCCGAGACGCGCGCGGAGGCAGCCGAGCGCCCCGCGGTCGCGGGCGCCGTGACGGAAGTGCGAGCCCCTATTCCAGGCACCATCGTCTCCGTGGAAGTCCAGGCGGGCCAGGTTGTGAAGTACGGGGATACCTTGCTCGTCCTCGAAGCAATGAAGATGAAGAACCTGATTCGCTCGCCGCGGGAAGGGCGCATCGCGCGCGTGCACGTCCAACCGGGGCAAAGCGTCATGCACAACGACCTGCTCATCACGTTCGAGGGGTGACCGGCCGATGAATGGCGTTACCTTCCACCAACTCTTGCAGGGCATCACCCATGTCACCCCCGGCTCGCTGGTCATGATCGCCGCGGGCTGTGTGTTGATCTACCTGGCCATTGCTAAGGACTACGAACCCCTACTCCTCCTTCCCATCGGGGCCGGCGCTATCTTGGCCAATCTCCCCCTTTCGCCGCTTACGGGCGAGGATGGACTGTTGACCATTCTTTACGATGCGGGAGTAGCGAACGAACTCTTCCCCTTGCTGATTTTCGTCGGCATCGGGGCGATGACCGATTTCGGCCCCCTTTTGGAGAACCCGCGCCTGGTGTTGCTCGGCGCGGCCGGTCAGTTCGGCATTTTCGGCACACTGCTCCTGGCGCTTCTCCTGGGGTTCGACCTGAACGAAGCCGCGTCCATCGGCATCATCGGCGCCATCGATGGCCCGACCTCCATTTACGTGAGCAACCTCCTCGCGCCGCACCTCCTCGGTCCAATAGCCGTGACCGCGTACAGTTACATGTCCCTCGTCCCCATCATTCAGCCGCCCATCATGCGCCTCCTCACCACGCGCAAGGAGCGCCGGGTGCGCATGCCCTACACCCAGCGCACCATCAGCCGTCGCACCCGCGTCCTCTTTCCTCTTATCGTGACCCTGGTGGTGGGCACCCTGGTGCCCATGGCCACCCCCCTCATTGGCATGCTCATGCTGGGGAATCTGATGAAGGAGTCGGGGGTGGTGGAGCGGCTGACCAAGGCGTCCACCGAGGAGATTGCCAACATTGTGACCCTGTTCCTCGGGCTGGCCGTGGGGTCGACCATGCGCGCGGACACGTTCCTCCGATTGGACACCCTCTTCATCCTGATGCTGGGAGTGCTGGCCTTTGGGCTGGACACGGCCGCGGGGTTGCTCTTTGCCAAGTTCCTGAACGCGCTCAGTCGGGGGCGCTTCAATCCTCTGCTGGGAGCCGCGGGCATTAGTGCGTTTCCGATGGCCGCGCGCGTGGTGCAGCGCATGGTTCAGGAGGAGGACTTCGAAAACTTTCTCCTCATGCACGCGATGGGGGCCAACACCGCGGGGCAGATTGGGAGTGTGGTCGCGGGTGGCGTTCTGCTGGCGCTGCTGGGCGCGGGGTAACTAAGGTGAAACGCCCTCGCGCGCGGCAAATTTCTCCAACGCAGCCAGAAGCGCGTCCGTGTGTTCGGGCTTGCCCGCGCTGACGCGAATGCAATTCTCCAACCCCGGCTTGCGGAAATAGCGTACCAGAATGCCCTCCCCTTCCAGCCACAGCTTCAGTTGCCACGCGTCGACACCCTCGACCCGGCAGAGGACAAAGTTGGCGTGGCTGGGATAGGGGCGGAGGAAGGGAAAACGGCCCAATGCCTCGTAGAGGCGATCCCGCTCGGCGATGATGGCCGCAGTGGTGCGCGCGTAGTACGCCCGATCCTCCAGGGCCGCCAGCCCGGCCACCGTCGCCGCCACGTTCACATTGTAAGGCTGCTTGAACCGCCACAGGTGGGGCATGATCCACGCGGGGAAAATGCCGTAGCCGAGGCGAAGCCCCGCAATGCCGGCCCACTTGGAGAACGTGCGAAGCACGATCAGGTTGTCCGCTTCCAACACGCGCGGGGCCAGAGAGGCGCGCCCTGAGAACTCCACGTAGGCCTCGTCCACGACCACGATCACCGGCAGGGCCAGCAACGCGTCCAGGTCTTCGTCCCTGAGCAGGCTGCCGTCGGGATTGTTCGGGGACGTGAGGAAGAGGAGTTTGACACGGCCTTGCCCGCGCGCGTTCTCCTCCTCCACCGCCCGCGCGATGCCCGCTACATCCACCTGGAAATCCCCTCCCCGCCAAACGTGCACCACCCGCCCCATGTTCACCGCGGCATCAAACTCGTACATGCCAAAGGTCGGCGGGGCGTTGATGACCACGTCCCCCGGTTCCAGGAGCATACGGCAGAGCAGGTCGATGAGTTCGTCCGCGCCGTGGCCGGGCAGGATGTTGTCCATTGGCACGCCCACATAGTCCACCAGGGCCGCGCGCAGGGCCTCCTGCTGGGGGTCGGGATAAATATGGTAATAGGGGAAGGCGGCCAGGCGTTCCCGCACGAGGGGGGATGGGCCGTAGGGGTTTTCATTGGCATCCAATTTGATGATGTCCTCCGGCCGACGGCCCAGCCGTTTGCTCAGCACCTCGAAAGGGACGATGGGCGTGTACGGCTCCATGGCCCGAATGTCGGGGCGCAGAAAGGACAGGAAGCGGGACGAGGACATGGAACGCGTTACTCCTCCTCTCGACGTGTCTTGCGGATGCGCGCGGCGTTCGCGTGCGCGGTCAGTCCCTCTGCCTCGGCCAGGATCTCGGCCGCCTCCGCAGTGGCCTCCATGCCCGCCTCATTCAGCCCCACCACCGAGATGATCTTCACGAAGTCGAGGACGTTGACGGGGCTGGCGAACCGGGCCGAGCCGCCGGTGGGCATGGAGTGAGACGGGCCGGCGACGTAATCGCCCAGCACTTCGAACGCGTATTCGCCCACGAATATGCCCCCCGCGTTGCGAATGGCCCCCACCAAGTCCCAGGGGTCGACCAGGGAGAGGCACAGGTGCTCGGGCGCGAATTCGTTGGCAATGCCCACGGCCTCGCCCAAATCGCGCACGATGACAATGCCTCCCCGGTGGGCCAGGGCCTCGCGGATGATGTCGGCCCGTTCCAGGCGCGCCAGTTGCTTTTCCACCTCCTGTTGGACGAACTGGGCGAACATGCGATGGGGGGTAAGCAGGATGGCCGTGGCCAGCACGTCGTGCTCGGCTTGGGCCAGCAAGTCCGCGGCTACCCAGGCAGGGTTGGCCGTCTCGTCGGCGATGATCACCGTTTCCGTCGGGCCGAGCAACCCCTCGATGCCCACATCGCCAAAGACCTGTTTCTTCGCCAGGGTGACGAACAGGTTCCCCGGCCCCACAATTTTATCCACGGCAGGGATGGTCTCCGTGCCGTAAGCCATGGCCGCGATGGCCTGCGCGCCTCCCACCGCGAAGACCCGGTCCACGCCCGCAATGTGAGCGGCAACGAGGGTAATCGGCGCGACCCGGCCATCCTCCCGGCGCGGGGGCGTGCACATAACGATGTCCTCCACCCCGGCCACCCGCGCCGGAATCGCGGTCATCAACACGGTGGAGGGGAGCGGCGCGGTGCCCCCGGGGACGTAAAGCCCCACCCGTTCGAGAGGGCGCACAATCTGGCCCAATCCGCCTTCGGGCTGCCAGTCCTGCCAGCCGGTAATGGGCTGGCGGCGGTAGAAGGCCTCGATGCGCTCGGCCGCAAACTCCAGGGCGCTGATAGCTTCTGGAGAGACGGCTTCGTACGCGGCCTCGAATTCTTCGGTTGGAACTTCCAGGTAAGCAGGTTGAACACGGTCGGCCCGTTCTGTCCACTCGCGCAGGGCAACATCGCCGCGCTCTCGCACATCGCGCACAATGGAACGCACCGCCTCTTCTGGGGTGAGGTCCGTGCCGAACACGCGGCGGATCCCCGCTTTCACGCTTTCGGGAATGGGCCACTCATCCCAGGGACGGCGGCGCAGGATGGTTTTGCGTGCTTCTTCCACCGTGTAGATGGGTATAGCGGGCATGTATATGCCTCCATCAGGGTTGAAGGTCGCACGGCGAGGAGAGCGGATCTCTCATCCGTCCCTTCAAGTGCCGGTAGGGGTATCATACATATTCCGCTACGTCCAGCAAGAACTGCGCACCAGTATTCTCGACAACTTGGGGGGTGTGTCCAAGAAAGGATATAATCCGAAGCGTACCCGAACGTTCACAGCCTCCCTGCAAATGCCTGAAAGGAGATGCACACCATGATCGACTTCACGCTCACCGAGGAGCAAGAGGCAGTGCGGAAGTTGGCGCGCGATTTCGCCGTCAACGAGATGCGCCCTGTGGCCCGACATTATGACGAGGCGGAGGAATTTCCCTGGCCCATCGTGGAGAAAGCCCACGAACTGGGTCTTATCAATGCCTTGATCCCCGAGGAGTACGGAGGTGTCGGCGCGGACAAACTGACCGAGTGCCTCATCGCTGAGGAACTCTTCTACGGCTGCGCGGGCATGGGGACCTCCCTCATGGCCAACAGCCTGGCCCTGACGCCCATTATCCTCGCGGGGACGGACGAGCAGAAGCGACGATTCCTGACCCCCTTCACCGAAAAGCCCATCATGGCGTCGTTTTGTCTGACCGAGCCCGGCGCGGGTTCGGACGCGGCCAGTCTGCGCACGCGCGCGGTGCGCGACGGCGACCACTACATTCTGAACGGCACCAAGCAGTTCATCACCAACGGCAGCGTCGCTTCCCTGTACGTGGTGTTCGCCACGGTCAACCCGGAATTGCGGCACAAGGGCATCATCGCCCTGGTGGTCGAACGGGATACACCCGGTGTGAGCATTGGCAAGGTCGAGCACAAGATGGGGCAGCGGGCGTCCGACACCGCGCAGGTCGTGTTCGAGGATGTGCGTGTGCCCGTGGAAAATCGACTGGGCGAGGAAGGCGAGGGGTGGAAGATCGCTATGCGCACGCTGGACTCCTCTCGGCCGGGTATTGCGGCCTCGGCGGTGGGCATTGCTCAGGCCGCGTTCGAGGATGCGGTAAAGTACGCTATGGAGCGTCAGCAGTTCGGGCAACCTATCGCCAACTTCCAGGCCATCCAGTTTATGCTCGCGGACATGGCGATTAAAATCGAGACGGCGCGGCTCGCGGTGTGGAAGGCCGCCTGGCTGTGGGATCGGGGCCAACCCAGCGCGAAGGCATCCTCTATCGCCAAGGCCTACGCGACGGACATTGCTATGGAGGTGACGACAGACGCCGTGCAAATTTTTGGCGGCTACGGGTATACGCGCGAGTTCATGGTTGAGAAATACATGCGCGATGCCAAACTGATGCAGATCTACGAGGGAACGAACCAAATCCAACGCCTGGTCATTGCTCGCCACATCTTCAAAGAGGCGATGTAAGGGATAGGTACACCCGTTGCACGAGGCGAGCACGGCCGCGAAAAGAGCAGAAGTCTGGCGGTCGTGCTCGTGTTCTTTTGTTCTAAGGCGGAAAATGATAATCCGCTTTGCCCTATTTCCGCCGACGACACAAAAAGTTAGAAGAGCAGGCAGGGAATGATAGGATCGATTCGGCGTTGGCTTATTGGTCCCCCCTTACCTACAGAGCGGATGCATCACGAGCGTTTGGGTAAAGCTCAAGCACTGGCCGTCCTCTCCTCGGACGCGCTCTCATCCACCGCTTACGCGACCGAGGAAATTCTCCTGGTGCTCGTTTTGGCCGGGACAGGGGCGATCCACCTCTCGTTGCCCATTGCCATAGCCATTTCCGCCCTGCTTTTTATCGTGGCCAGTTCCTACTACCAGACGGTTCATGCGTATCCCCAGGGGGGCGGCGCATACCTGGTCACGAAGGACAACCTGGGGCGCTTGCCCAGCCTTATTGCGGGCGCCGCGTTGCTCATCGACTACGTGCTCACGGTGGCCGTGAGCATCTCGGCGGGTGTGGCGGCCATCACGTCCGCGTTTCCCGTGCTCTACCCGGAACGGGTGTGGATCGCCCTTCTCATGGTGGCTTTCATCACCATCGTGAACCTGCGCGGGGTGCGGGAGACGGGCCGCGTGTTCGCCCTGCCCACCTATTTCTTCATCGGCTCCATGTACTTGCTCATCCTGGTAGGGTTGTACCGCGTTCTCACGGGAACATTGCCGGAGCCCCAGGTGCACCAGGAGATCATGGTGAGTGGGGTGCAGAACCTCACCCTTTTCCTCATTCTGCGCGCGTTCGCTTCCGGGTGTACCGCGTTGACGGGCATCGAGGCCATCGCCGACGGAGTGCCCGTCTTCAAGCCCCCGGAGGCGGACAACGCGGGCAAAACTCTCCTGGTCATGGTAACCATTCTGTCGTCCATCTTTTTGGGCATCACTTTCCTCAGCCGCCACTTTGCTGTCCTCCCCAAGGAGGGGGAGACGGTTGTCTCCCAAATTGCCCGCATTGTGTTCGATGGAACCCCGCTGTATTACGTGCTCCAGTTCGCGACCGCGCTCATTTTGCTGCTGGCCGCGAACACCAGTTACTCGGACTTCCCCCGTTTGGCCATGTGGATGGCTCGCGACGGTTTCCTGCCCCGCCAGTTTGCCAACCTGGGCGACCGGCTCGTGTATTCCAACGGCATTATCGCGCTGGGCAGTCTGGCTTCCCTTCTGATTATCCTGTTTGGCGCGGATACCCACGCGTTGATTCCTCTCTACGCGGTGGGCGTGTTCATCTCCTTCACCCTGTCCCAAAGCAGCATGGTGTTGCGCTGGCGCCGCTTACGAACGTCCGGATGGCAAGTGAAGGCCTTTTTCAACGGTATTGGCGCGCTGGCCACGGGCGTGGTGATGGTCATCATCGCTACGACCAAGTTCATTCACGGCGCGTGGATTGTGCTCCTGCTCATCCCGATTTTCGTGCGCATGTTCCTGACCATTCGCGAGCACTACGATCACGTGGCCGACCAGTTGACGCTGGAGAAGCGGCCGCCTGCGCCGGTCACACGCCACACGGTCATTGTGCCCATCGGGGATGTACATCGGGGGGTGGTGAAGGCGATGTACTACGCGCGCGCGTTAGGAGGAGAACTAAAGCCCGTCTATGTGGACACCAACCCGGAACGCACGGCGCGCGTTCGCGAAAAGTGGAAGGTGTACTTTCCCGATGTGGACCTGGTAGTCATTCCATCGCCGTACCGTTCCGTCATTGGGCCTCTGGTCGAGTTCATCGACAGCCACATTCAGGAGGAGGGGCACTACGTGACCGTGGTCATACCCGAGTTCGTGCCCGCGAAGTGGTGGCATAACCTCTTGCACAATCAGACCGCGTGGGCCTTGCGGGTGGCGCTGCTGTACCGGCGTAATTGGCAGGGGCGTTTCCGCATCTTGACGTCGGTACCGTTCTACCTGGCCAAGTAGAACACGCTTAAAATCGCAGGGGGCTCCTTTACGGGCCCCCTGCGCATGTTGATGATGCGACGCCTCCCTTTCACCACAGGGCCACACCGCACACGGAGACCACAGAGCCGAACTGCTCGTCCGCGGGGCACTGATCGTAACCGGTGGCAACGCCTTGGGCGCCCTCGAGCACGCGCAGGAGCACGTAAATAGGGGGCAGGCCGCAGATGCGGTAACGGTCGTGCACGCGCGCGATGGCCCGGAAGAACCTTTCCGCGTCCCCTTCGATCATGGCCTGCATCAGTTCCTCGTCCGCGCTTCGCAATCGCGTCTTCTCCGCCATTCCCCACGGTTGGGGGTCGCCAAATGCGGGCCCCACGTGCGCGAGGTCGGCAGCAGCGACCACCAGGGTCGGCTTTTCCCGCGCCGCTTCTTGCAACACGCGAATGGCGGCGTTCAGCCCCTCATCCCGGGCCGGATCGGCCTCGCCCGCGGTAAAGTGGGCGAAGGACCCCAGGAGCACAGGGACGACAGGAACCGGGTTTCCACCCCGCATGTGGTGCAACCATACCAGCGCCAGTTCGATAGAGTGCTCGCTCCGATGGTGGAGTTCCTCGCGAAAGGCTTCCTCCTCGCCTATGGCCTCCACCAGAGCGTCAACGATTTCCCGATCGGTGGGAAGGACCCCGTAAGGCGTCGCGTAGTTCTGGCGGGTCAGGGTGATGGCGCCGAAGTCGCCGTTGTGGTCTGTGCCCAGAAGAATGACCCGCTCGGCGAGCTGCGCGGCCTCGCGCGTGTACGTCCACACGCCGGCATAGATGGGCCCGCCACGGGCGTAATCGATGTGGGGGCTGACGACGCCGCGGATCGGACGTGGTGGGGGATCCGGCAGCGGAGGCATGTTCGCCCCATACTCGTCCAGGACGCTCGCGAGGTTTTGCGGGTCTTCGGGGTACACCGCGTTCGCGTGGGCCAGGGGGCGGTATGGAGCCCGGCGATAGGCTGCCAGTGCGTGGGCCCGCGCCTGTTCGAACCGCTCGTTCTCCAGCATCAGGGCCTCGTCCAGTTGGGCGATGAGGCGTTCGATGACCGGGAGGGGGACGTATATCCCCAGGCGCAACTGGAGCCCCACCTGCAACCCCTTGGGGGTGCGGGTTCCATCCATGAGGGCAAGGATGGGGGCCAGCGCGCGGGGGACGAAAATCATGTGCTTGGATAGCCCCAGGGAATCCTGGAGGACAAACCCCTCCTGGCCGTTATGCGAGACCGGGTGGATTTGTACGGGTCGCAGTTTGGGTTTGATGGTCTCGTTCATGACATCCACTGTGTTGGCATTGAGATAGCGAACAAGGATCGCTCTCCGTTGGACGTAAGGATGGCAGACGATGGACGATAGGCCATGGACGATAGATGACAGTTGAAGGCTATCGTCCATCGTCCATGGTCTATCGTCGTTTTATGTCCATGGGGGCGTTCGGAGATCCGTGTTTTTCACGCCTTCACCCCCTCCCCATCCCTGGAGTTTGGCCTTTTCTTATGATGGACACATATCCATGTAGATGTACGGCGGCTTGTAAAGGACAAGAGAGAAATTCATCACATTCTCGGCGCCTTCGGCGCCGAGAACGTGATGAATTTCAACTTTTCTTCTTCGCGGCCGCCGTACACTACCTGGCTTCACCCCTCCTCCGGCAAAAAGCCAAACTTCAGGGAAGGGCAACGGGCCCGTCTTCTCGTTCTGCTCGTTTACAAGGGGCGGAGGTGAGGGCCGAAAGGTCGACGTGGCAAGTTTCCGAACGTTCTCTCCATGTGAACGCGCTTTTGTCCTCCTCACTTTAATAGGTGGGGCGGGGACGGTAGGCAAAGTGGGCGAGGATGATGCCCACCTCGTAAAGGACGATCAGCGGCGCCATAACAATGAGCATGTTAAAGGGGTCGGGGGTGGGGGTGATGATGGCCGCGAGCAGGGCGATGATAACGATGGCGTAGCGGCGTCCCTTGCGCAGTTGTTTGGGGCTGATGATGCCCAGGCGCGCGAGGGCCGCAATCACCAGGGGAAGTTCGAAACTCAAGCCCACGTAGAACACGAAGTGGGTCACAAAGGAAATGTAGTACTCGATGGAATAACTGGGCACGATAAGGTCGCTCAGGAAGGACTGCAGGTAACGCAGGGTGAAGGGCAGCATGACCAGGGAGGCGAAGGCCACACCCAGGCCAAAGAGCACCGCCGCGGCCAGGGAAACGCCGATCACGTAGCGCCGCTCTTTGGGGGTCAAGCCCGGCATGATGAAGGCGAAGATCTGGTAAACGATCACGGGCATGGCCAGGACAAGGCCGAGGATGAGATCCACTTTGAAGTAAACGAGAATGTTCTCGGCAGGGCGCAGGGATTGGGGGCGGTTGTCACCCAGGGGAGAGATGAGCAGTTCAAGGAAGGGGCGGGTCAACACAATACCGAACAAAATGCCCGCAATAAGGGCAAGCCCCGCGCGAATCAAACGCATGCGCAATTCGATCAGGTGTTCCAGCAGCGTCATCCGTTGTTCGTTCACCGGCTCCGCGGTCATTGCCCATCACCTTCAGATGTGCCCGGATTTTCCTTTGCCTCGGTCGTGGGCGGTGCCAGAGGACGCTTGGAAATGCGCGGGGTCACCGGATCAGGCGTCGGAGGCTCCTCCGCCCGTTTCTCGCTCTCGTCGTTGGACGATGGACTCGCGGTTGGTTTTAGAGCCCCCTCTATTTCCTGTTTGACCATCTGGGTGGGGTTGGTTACCACGGTTTGTACGCGCTTGGCTTGTTTGGAGACTTCCTCCAGTTCTTCCTTGGCCTTTGCCAATTCCTCGAGTTCAGGGCCCAGTTCCTCCCGCACTTGCTCGGTGAGTTCCGTGGAAAGGGCTTGTAAGTCGCGCAGCAATTTGGCCGTCTTCCGCGCGACCACGGGCAACTCCTCAGGCCCCAAGAAAATCAGCGCCAGTATAATGATAACGACAAGTTCCAACGGCCCAATGCCAAACAGTGTCATAGTCTCCAACCTTTGCCTTGACGTGCCCCTCTCTCTGTGCGATTATAGGATACGGCAGAACACGTGTCAAAGGCCTTTCGCGTCCCTGCGGGGCTTTCTGGACTTTTTGCGACTTGAGAAATTATTCTGACAATCGGCGGTTTACACACACAGGGCTAAAGACCCCGTGCTATATCGAGGCGAAGGCCGCTGAAAGCGGCCTAAATGGAGCCCCCTGGAAGGGGACTTTGCCCTGACGTAGCCTGGAGGTTTACCTCCAGGCGAGTTCGAGTGCCGACCTGCAACCCGTTTAATGTCGGAACAATTTGGAAATCTCCAATAAGTACGAGGACAAGGGCAAGTTCCCATGGGCAACGAGTTGACGATGGACCATGGACGATGGACGATAGCCTGAAATGTCTTGTCCTGATATACGTTTACTGGTAAAGTGCCAACTGCTCTTTCCATCAAGCCAGGAGGGACAAGACATGTCACAGACCATTAAGCGTTACAGTGAAGCCTTCAAGCGGCAGGTCGTCCGTGAATACGAGGATGGTGCGACCATTACGGCGTTACGCCGCAGGTACGGCATTAAGGGGGCGCACACCATCCAACGCTGGATTCGCACGTACGGACGCGACGGTCTCCGTCATCGTGTGATGCGCATCCAGACGGCAGAGGA